>JBBDHT010000066.1:0-77678 GCA_040880765.1 Acidimicrobiia bacterium
GTGGGTTCGTCCATCAGTTCGACCCTATCACTCCGCTCATGCCGACGAAGTTGCCCCCGGTCTGGTAGAGCGCTCGCCTCACACGCGAGAGGTCACAGGTTCAAGTCCAGTCTCGCCCACGACTTGCAGTCGAACCTTCAGGCAACATTGGTCTGCCGCGTATGTGCCGTGCCTATGGCAATGCCGATGGCGACCCATAGGGTTGCCATCAGACCGAGAATGGTCGCACTGCCGATGGTTTCGGCACTGTCTTCGAAGACGCCGCCATAGATCAGGAGCAGGGGCAGCAGTGGCGCTTGCACCCAGAGTGCAACCCGTCCCCATTTTGGTAACAGCTTCCGTCTGGTGGCGCCGACTGCAGCGACTATCAGGGCCGGCGCCATGCTCACGAATCCGAATGCGAGGCCAATCAGCGGAAGCAGCGCGAAAGGGCCGGCAGCTTCCTCATCTATCCCCAGGAGGCCCCCGACCGCGATGGCCAGGAATCCACCAGCTATACCGAGAAAAGCCAGCGTCGCCCACCAGCTGCCGATGAGGACCCATCGGCCAGCGTCAGGCGCATGGACTGCCAGTAGCCCAACGCAACAAAGGGAAAAGAGCACAGCCGCCATCGCGACGAACCACGGATATACCCCTTCTCTGATGTCGCCGCTTGGAGTGGCCACCTGTGCAATTGCTACCAGTACCAAGGCCGCAGCGGGAGCCGTGGCAGCCAACAGAACAGGAATCCCGAACCCCGATCTCCAACCAGAAGTCATTGCGGAACACTATCGCGTCGGGTTGTGCCACGCTCCAAGAAATGGCCACCTCAAGTCACCGCCCTCGGCGTGGAATCCACGCTTTTGTGCGCTCCGCTCTCCACCAGAGTCTTCAGCCGGTGCACGGCTGTGTCGACTTCCACAAATGAGGTGTACAGGGGCGCGAGGCCGAAGCGGATCGTGTCTGGAGCCCTGAAATCGGGGATCACGTTGCCGGTGTCGATCAGTGCCCTGGTGATAGGCCACGCATCGGGATGGCTGAGTGAGACATGGCTTCCGCGAAAGGCTGCGTCGGAGGGTGTCGCCAGCTCGAAGCCGAGATCACGGAGCTCACGTTGCCACAGTTCGATGAAGTATTCGGTTAGCGCAATCGACTTCTCCCTGATCGCATCCACCCCCGCATCGAGAACCATTTGGATGCCAGGTTCGATGGCAGCCAACGACAGGATCGGTATCGTACCGGTGTGGAACCTCCGGATCCCCTCCGTCGGTGTGAACTGGAGGCTGAGGTCGAACGGGGCCTCATGGGCCCACCAGGCGCTGATCGGGTTCTCCAGCGTCGACTGCAACGACTCGCGGACGTACAAGAAAGCAGGGCTCCCGGGACCACCGTTGAGGTACTTGTAGGTGCAACCCACGGCGAGGTCAGTTCCCGTTCCCTCGAAGTCGATCGGCACCGAGCCCACGGAGTGTGACGTGTCCCACAACACTAAGGCTCCAACTGTGTGTGCCATCTCATTGGTCGACGCAATGTCGTAGGTGTAACCGGACATGTAGGCGGTGTGCGACAGGGATACCAACGCCGTCCGATCGTCCAACTCTGCGGCAATTGCATCCACCGGGCCGTTGATGCCATCAGACTCCACAACCACCAGTTCCAGCCCCAGCGATCTTGCGAGGCCGTCGAGAACGTAGACATCGCTGGGAAAGTTGAGGTCATCGGTGATGATTCGACTTCGGCCGGGCTGTGCGGTGATTGCGGCACCGGCGAGTTTGTGCAGGTTGACCGAAGTCGAGTCCGAGATGATCACTTCGCCCTCACCGGCGCCGACAATCGGTGCCAGCAAATCACCCAGGCGGAGCTGGAGATCCCACCACCTCTCATTCCAGCTGCGGATCAGACGTTCTCCCCACTGGTTGCGGACGACGCTGTCGATCAGGCCGATGGCGTCGACGGGCAACCGGCCCAGTGAATTCCCATCGAGGTAGATGAGGTCGGAGTCGATGAGGAAGCGGGATCGGTATTCGGCGAGGGGGTCGGCCGCATCCAGTTCTACAGAGCGGGCATGGTCATGGTCGGTGTCAGTTGTGTCGGTCACCAGCCAACGTTACCGGAGACATTGCGGAGTCCTGATAGCGTCGAGGTAATGCCCGACCCGATCGAAAGATCCGATATCGAGGCGGCGGCCAAACGCATCACTGGATACGTGCGGCTGACCCCGACCATCGACCTCGGCAATATCCTGTCCGACGACTGGAGCCTGCTCCTGAAGTTGGACCATCTCCAGGTGACCGGATCGTTCAAGGTGCGTGGCGCGTTCAACCTCCTCCTATCTGCAAAGCCTGAAGCCGTGGTCGCAGCCTCGGGTGGCAATTACGGGAAGGCGGTCGCATATGCGGCGCAACGGCTCGGGATCCGGGCGACGATCTTCGTCCCCGGGTCGTCCCCGAAGGAGAAGACCGACGACATTGCCCGATTTGGCGCTGATGTCAGGATCATTGACGGCTACTACGACGATGCTCGCGCCGAGAGCCAGGACTTCGCCCGCACCAACGGCGTGTTCGTTGCTCACGCCTACGACCAGAAGGAGGTGATGGCGGGCCAGGGGACGGTTGCATATGAGCTTGCGCGTCAGGTCGAAGGCTTGTCCTCGATCCTCGTTGCGGTGGGTGGCGGCGGCCTTGTTGGCGGCATCGCCAGCTGGTTCCAGGGCCGGTGCGATGTCGTCGGGGTCGAGTCGGAGTTGTGTCCCACCCTGCACACCGCACGCCGCGTCGGGAAGCCAACCGAGGTCGAGGTTGGCGGGATCGCCGCATCCTCCCTCGGGGCGAGGAAGATCGGTGAATACCCGTGGACGGCGAACCAGTGGATCTCACAATCCGTGCTCGTCGATGAAGAATCGATCGTCAGCGCGCAGCAATGGCTGTGGGACCATTGTCGGCTCTGGGTCGAGCCGGCCTGCGCCACCACGATCGCCGCACTACGCGCTGGCCGCGTAACGCCCAATCAGGGTGAGCGTGTGGTGGCCGTTCTCTCCGGGGCGAACGTGGCGATCGGAAACGGATAAAGACACGAACCCCGAAATCGGGGTCCGCCGTTTTACTATCACGTCGATGCTGTCCGCGCTCAAGACCTTTGTTGTTGGCCTGCTGATGGGCTCTGCTGATGTGGTGCCTGGTGTCTCCGGTGGAACCATCGCTCTGGTAACCGGGATCTACGAGCGTCTTGTGGCCAGCATCCGTTCCGGAAGCTCGGCGCTCGGCTCGGTGATAAAAGGTGACTTCGCGTCGATGAAGCGCAATCTGCGTGATGTTGAATGGGGCTTCCTGCTGCTGATCCTCGGGGGGATTCTCACCGCGGTGCTCAGCCTGGCCCACGTCATCGCGGTTCAACTCGAGGAGAACCCGATTGTCCTCGCCGCGGCCTTCTTCGGTCTCGTGGTCGGTTCGGTGTTAGTCGCCACCCGGATGATAAGAAAGCCTCTGATTGCCCACCTCTGGGTCGCTCTGGCAGTCGGTGTGGCGCTTTTCGCGATGCTGGGCCTTGGGTCAGAGTCCGGGCCTGTACGTGAATCGCCGGGCCTCCTCGCCTTCTTCGGCTCCGCCACTCTGGCAATCTGCGCGATGATTCTTCCCGGGATCTCGGGGTCGCTCATCTTGGTTCTGATCGGGATGTACGACACGGTCCTGGGCGCAGTGAACGATCGTGACTTTGCTGCCCTGGGGGTCTTTGTGCTGGGCGCGGTACTCGGGCTCGCCTTCTTCTCCCAAATTCTTCACATTGCCTTGCGCCGGTGGCATGACATGGTGCTTGCCGGACTGATCGGGCTTATGGTCGGTTCGCTTCGCATTCTCTGGCCCTGGCCCGACGGCGTCCAGGGGGCCGGATTAGCCGGGCCGGAAGGGGACCTGCTCATTGTGCTCCTGGCCGCTTTGGTCGGCTTCGCTGTCGTGCTCGGGGTGGCGCGCCTGGCGCCGGAGGACGACTAGGAGCCCGTTGAACAGCGGACGACTAACCGGCGCGACTGCGATGCAGCGGCGTTTCGAGATGGTCGCTCAGAAGAGACCAGACCTCAGGTTGGGCCAGTTTTCTCTTCATCGAGATCAGAGTGCGCATGAAGGTTGGCACCGCCCGTCCGGCATCCATCGGGTTGGGGCGCATCGCGTTTTGCACCGACGCCGAGGGAGTGAGCGTGACCACATCACATTGCGGCCACGCATCACGTATCAGTTTGGTTTCCTCGTCGAGAGACTTCCGTCCCACCCGATCGAACATCTTCTCGTGAATCAGGGCACGCTTACGGTTCAGGTCAGCTGCCATCGGGGCAACGATAAGGACTAGATCGAGAGGTTGACTATGACCCAGGACCAGGTCGGCGTGGGTCCCCGAGGCAACTCCGCCGTCTACGTAGAGCCGGTCGCCAATAGGGAAAGGACGGAAGAGAAGGGGGATCGCTGTCGAAGCCGCCACGGCTTCAGCCAGGCCCGCTTCAGGGTGGTTGGCGGTTCCGAACACAACCCGCTGTCTCGACTCGATGTCATAGGCGACGATGGCTGTCGGCTTGTCGGGCCAGGAATCAGCAGCATCGTCGCCGATCTGCGACGCAACCCACCCGGCGAGACCCCGGGAGTGATACGGAGCGGGTGAGCCCATGAATAGAGTGACCCCGGGACGTCTCAGGCCGGGGGCCAGACCATGTCGTACCCAGTTCCCGACGCTGCGCTTGCCACCCCGCTGGTAGAGATGGCCCCTGATTCTCTCTGCGACGTCAGCCCTTTCGTCGCCGGGGTGCACCAGAGAATCGAGAGTGAGTGAGTCGTGGCGGACCAGGGCGCTCACGAAGGCACCAGAAGAAGTGCCTACGACAACTTCGGCACTATCCGGGTTCCACCCCGTGGCAAGTTGAACTGCCATCAGCGTCGCAATTTCATACGAAGCCCCGGTGACCCCACCGCCACCCAGGACAAGTCCTACCCTGGTCACATCCATCAGAATAGGGCTTGGCTTCCCCATTCGGTACCGTTTGGGCAGTGTTCACTCAAAAGCATTCGCCGGCCCTACCCGCTCCGATCGGTGATCTCGCCCATGAATGGGGCCAGGTTCCCAGCGATCCGATGCTCAGTGAGCACACGCTCCTGCAGTTGGAGAGAGGCAAAGGCACCTGTCGGGTCTATGGGGAGCCGATCGAGGCGATCGTAACCCTGGTCGTGGCATCCGACGGCGGAGGCGGCCTGGTCGAGGTCGCCGGTTCAACCCCGGATGCGCGGCGCGCGGCTTGGAAGGAGAGGCACCGGGAAATCGTGGATCTTGCCCGCAGGCACGGCTTGAGTCCTCTAATCCTCATCGACCGCGATGGCCTGTCCTCGGACCAGCCCAGAATCGACTCGGTGGTGAGGATGATCATGGAGTTCGGCTCGAAACCGGAGGTTCCCCCGGGTGAGCACATGGTGGCCGACGATGTCGGTCAAATCCTCACCGTGATCAATCGTGCGTTCGAGGGTCACCCCGAGAACGGCAACTGGACCGCAACGGATGTGGCAGACCGGATGGCCAAGCCATGGTTCGATCCCCGCGGTTTGCTCGTGGAACGGGTAGACGGCGCCGTGGTTGGGTTCTGTTGGACAAAGGTGCACGGCGATGGCGTCGGAGAGATCTATCTGCTGGCAGTCAACCAGGAGTTTGCCGGCGAAGGCTCCGGGAAAGACTTGGCGCTAAGGGGCCTGAGCTATCTCAGTGGCGTTGCGGGATGTTCGAAAGTCATCGTGTATACGGCTGCCACGAACAGCATCGCCCGCAAACTCTACGAGAGCCTTGGTTTCAGCGTCGACCGGGTCGATCACCGGGTTTTATTGAGTTGACGTGTCAGCCGAATCGGCTGCCACAACCTGAGCACCGCGTGTCCTGCTCGCGCGTCGGGCCGTAGCACCAGGGGCACGGGAGATCTTCGCTCTTCTGATCGTGGAGATTGACCACGAGGGATGGGTTGATCTCATATCGTTGTTGACCCCGGATACCTTTGGCCAGTGCGAACAGACCCGTCGTGGCGGTTGCTGTCATCAATGCCTCAAACAATGTCCGTCCTCCTTGCCTTACAGGCAGAAGGCTAAGGCGAATAAGGTCGATTTTCGCGGATTTAGGTGCCGAGGACTGCTTCGGTCAGATCGTGGACCAGATATGAGAGATCTCCGAGGCGGCCCTCGCGGACTTCGGCAGCATCGAGCATCATCGTGGCCGCGTGGTACGCCACCCACGGTCGATAGCTGCTTTCGGCGAGTTCGGCGCCGTATCCGCTGCGGAAAGCCGCGGCGGCATCCTCTCCAATGGTGTCGGCAAACCGCCACACGGCCAGAGTCAGGTCCCATTCTGGCGGGGCGAGAGTTGCCCATTCCCAGTCGACCAGGGTCACGGCACCTTCTTCGTTGACCACGAACTTCGACGGTGTCGGCCGGGTGTGGGCCAGAACTGAAGCGGTGGCGTGGGGTGGGGTCATCTCGAGAGCGGCGTCGAGCACCCTCTGGTCGAGTTCGAACCGTCGGCGAAAGCGTCCCAGTCGGGTGATCGTCGACTGGTAATGAGACTCGACATATGCGCTGTCGATGCTGGTGGCGAGGTTGGTTATCTCCGCCTCGGTGTTGTGCACCCCCCGGAGTACCTCCCCGGCCGCCTCCACCGCGTCGAGGTTCTTCGGCAGATTCCCCAGATTCCAGTTGCCACCGTCGCTCATAGAGACCCACGCCATGTCGCCTTCGACCTTGGAATCGATGATCGTTGGCACTCCCGGGGTCCCATTCAACGATTCGAGGGCCCGCCGCTCCCTGCGTTCCCGTGAGGGCACCGGGTAGACCTTGACGATGATGGACGAACCGTCTTCTTTGATCACCCGGAACACACTGTTTGCTCCAGCCGAGAGTTCACGAAGAGTGGCGTTCGGGTGGGAACTTTCGACAAGCTCTCGTGGATTCATGTTCATTCCGCTTCCTGGTGGTTGAAATTGATGAGTGGTATCCAGCGCGGGCTGGGTATTCTGCCTCACCCAAGGCTAGTGAGAGTTGAGCAGTTGTCTATCGATCTTGAATACCCCGACGGGAAGGTAGTTCAGCATCCTGACGGTGTCACGGGCCTCGATGTGGCCCGTTCGATCGGCCCCGGGCTCGCCCGGGCCGCCGTCGCGATTCGCCTCGACGGCGCGTTGCGTGACCTCGACCGCCCGATCGACCACTCCGCGAGGTTTGCCGTGGTCACACTCGACGATCCCGACGGGTTGCACATCCTCCGGCACTCATCGGCCCACGTCCTGGCCCAAGCCGTGCTCGACCTCTATCCCGGATCCACCTTCGCCATCGGTCCGGCTATCGAAGACGGGTTCTACTACGACTTCAAGGTCGATGAGCCGTTCACCCCGGAGGATTTGGAGCGTATCCAGGGCCGTATGGAGGAGATCATCGCCGAGGACCAGCCGTTCATCAGGGACAGCGCCCCGGTCGACGATGCCCTCGAGACCTTCGCCGACCACCCCTTCAAACGCGAGATCATCGCCAACGTGGACCCGAGTGAGGTCTCCGACGGCGAGGATGTCACACTCTACCGGAACAACGGCTTCGTCGACCTGTGCCGAGGTCCGCACCTCCCTTCCACCGGGCGGATCCCGGCGGTGAAGCTACTCAGGACATCAGGTGCCTACTGGCGTGGTGACCAGGCCCGGGATCAGCTGCAGCGGGTCTATGGCACTTCCTGGCCGTCGAAGAAGGAGCTCGAGGAGTACCTGGTCCGCCAGGAGGAGGCCGAAAAGCGCGACCATCGCAAACTCGGGGCCGAGCTCGACCTGTTCAGCTTCCCCGACGAGCTGGGCTCGGGCCTGGCCGTGTGGCATGCCAAGGGGGGGATGCTGCGCAAAGTGATCGAAGACCGCAGTCGCGACATCCACGAGAAATACGGGTTTGAATTCGTCTACACGCCTCATCTGGCCAAGGCGGACCTCTGGGAGACATCAGGACATCTCGGCTACTACGCCGAAAACATGTATCCCGGGCTCGAGATGGACAACGACCAGGAATATCGGGTCAAGCCGATGAACTGCCCGGGCCACATCCTCATCTACAAGAGCAGGGCAAGGTCATACCGGGACCTGCCGATTCGCCTGTCCGAGCTGGGCGCGGTCTACCGGTATGAGAAGTCGGGCGTCGTCCACGGGTTGCTCAGGGCGCGCGGGTTCACTCAGGACGACTCGCACACTTTCTGCACCGGCGAGCAACTCGACTCCGAGCTCAGGATGCACCTCGACTTCGTCGTATCCTGGCTCAAAGACGCCGGGTTCACTGAGTTCGAGGCCGACCTGAGCACCCAACCGGAGAAGTCCGTGGGAGAACAGGAGCGGTGGGACTTCAGCGAGAGAGTTCTGGCGGAGGTCCTCGACTCCTCCGGGATCCCGTACAAAATCGCTGAAGGCGAAGGCGCGTTCTACGGCCCGAAGATCGACATGCACGTCAAGGATGCGATCGGGCGGAGATGGCAGCTCTCGACCATTCAGCTCGATTTCACCTTGCCGGAGCGTTTCGAGCTCGAGTACACCTCAGCTGCCAATGTGGCCGAGCAGCCCTACATGATCCATTGTGCCAAAGCCGGATCACTGGAGCGCTTCATGGGTGTACTCATCGAACACCATGCAGGTGCGTTCCCGACGTGGATGGCCCCTGTACAGGCGACGATTGTCCCTGTCGCCGACCGCCACCTCGACTACGCCGGGCAGGTGAGAAAGGCCCTGGAGGATGCCGGTCTCAGGGTTGAAGTCGACGATTCGGGTGACACCGTGGGCGACAAGATCCGCACTGCGATCACCCAGAAGCACCCGGCAGTGATCGTCGTGGGAGACAACGACGTCGAAGCCGGAACCGTAGGCCTCCGTCTCTACGGTGAAGAGAAGGACACCAGGGGAGTGCCGTTGGATGAAGCGGTGGCCCGCCTTGCCGAAATGGCAGCGAAGCCGGCCCTGTGAGTGACGAGAGGCGGGTCGACCGCAGCGGCATCCACATCGAGAAAGATCTCGCCCGTTCGGTGGCGATTGAGGAGGAACTCGACGCAAATGTTGTCGGCCCGTACCGGTTCCCGCCACCGACGCGGCGACGGTCGGCCGGGTGGGTGTTCGTTGTTGCGGCCGGGATCGTCGCCGCCACCGTCGATGGCGGTTGGTTGCCGGCCGTTGGGCTGTTACTGCTCGCCGGATGGCAATTCCTGTCGGCCTGGCCGCTGAACGTCGACGAGCATCGCGCTCTAGGAGTCGCCGCCAGTTCGGTCACATTCCCGGTCGGTCACGCCTCGGGTGCGGTGACCTTCAAAGGATGGCGGTCACGCCCACGGTGGGCGATGGTTCTCTATTCGGCTACGGAGCCTCCGGACCAGAGGGCGCTCGTGGTCGTAGATGCCGTCGAGGGCACAGTTGTCGAAGAGGTCTACGTCGAGGACGTTCCCGGAGTTTGATCTGCTGGCTTCTACCGGGCGTCGAACTCGACGTAGTCGCGGACTGCCGGCCCGGTGTAGAGCTGTCGGGGACGGAAGATCTTCGCATCCGGGTCGGCGGACAGCTCCCGCCATTGTGAGATCCACCCCGGCAATCTGCCCATTGCGAACAACACTGTGAACATGTCCGTGGGGAATCCCATCGCCCGGTAGATGATGCCCGAGTAGAAGTCGACATTCGGGTAGAGCTTCCTCTCCACGAAGTAGTCGTCGTTGAGCGCTACCTGTTCCAGTTCAATCGCCACATCGAGAAGGGGGTCGTCGACACCCAGCAAGTCGAGCACTTCTTCGGCTGCCTTCTTGATGATCCGGGCCCGCGGGTCGAAGTTCTTGTAAACACGGTGCCCGAATCCCATGAGCCGGAACGGATCATCCTTGTCCTTGGCGCGGTTGACGAACGCGGAGGTATCGCCGTCGCTACTGACGATCAAATCGAGCATCTCGAGCACTGCCTGGTTGGCCCCGCCGTGCAGGGGCCCGGACAGAGCATGGATGCCGGCGCTGATCGAGCTGAAGATATTGGCATGGCCCGAGCCGACCAATCTCACCGCAGACGACGAGCAGTTCTGCCCGTGGTCGGCATGGAGGATCAACAGCATGTTGAGCGCCTTGGTCACCACCGGATCAGGTATGTACTCCTCGGCCGGCACCGAGAACATCATCTTGAGGAAGTTGGACGCGTAGTCAAGCTCGTTGTCCGGATAGACGTAGGGCTGGTGCATCGCGTACTTGTACGACCAGGCCACCATGGTCGGCGTCTTGGCAATCAGCCTTTTCGAGCTGATGTCAACTGACTCCTCGTCGAGCGGGTCGAGTGCATCCGGGTAGTAAGTGGCGAGCGCCGATGTGGCCGAGGCCAGGATCTGCATCGGGTGTGCCGCGTGGGGAAACGCCTCGAATAGGTGTTTCACGTCTTCACGCAGCAGAGTGTGCCGGGTGATCTGGTCGACGTAGTCCTCGTACTCGGCTGTAGTCGGCAACTCCCCGTATTGGAGGAGATAGGCGACCTCGAGAAAATTCGAC
The DNA here is from genome assembly GCA_040880765.1 of Acidimicrobiia bacterium. Taxonomy (GTDB): domain Bacteria; phylum Actinomycetota; class Acidimicrobiia; order Spongiisociales; family ZC4RG35; genus MA-ANB-1. The sequence continues at coordinate 10,516 of JBBDHT010000066.1, forward strand.
TTCTCGGCGAGTTGCTCGATGGGATACCCGCGATAGCGCAGGATCCCTTCCTCGCCGTTGATGTAGGTGACCTTGGACTCACCCTCTGCGGTATTGGCGAAGCCACGGTCTGACGTCACGATGCCCAGGGTCGACCGGAGACGACCTATGTCGACGGCGCTATCACCCTCAGTCCCGGTGTGAACCGGGAGCTCCAGTTCCTCATCTCCATACCTGAGCACTGCGTCAGACATCTGTTTCCCTTCTCGACCCTCAGGCCTCTGTGCCCCGGGCTGTGTTAATGACCTTGTCTGCCTCATTGTGCGGCATTTCGGCGTAGTGGTCGAACTCAACTTCAAATGTCCCCCTCCCGGAGGTCAATGAACGGAGCTCGGCGGCGTACTGCTGAATCTCTGCCATCGGCGCCTCGGCTTCGACGATACGGAGGCTGCCTTCCCCCTCCATGCCAAGAACCCTTCCCCGCTTCGAGTTGATATCGCCCATGACATCGCCGATGTGGTCGGCAGGCACGTAGATCTTTACCTTCATCACCGGCTCGAGGAGGATCGGCCCCAGCTTCTCCGAAGCGGCGCGCAACGCCTGTATCCCGGCCATCCGAAACGACAGCTCGTCGGAGTCGACCGGGTGATACTTCCCGTCGAACAGCTCGGCGGTCACATCGACCAGCGGGTAACCCGCCACGACCCCACGGTGCAGTGCTTCCTGCACTCCCTTGTCGACGGCGGGGATGAAACCGCGAGGAACCGAACCGCCCTTGACACTGTCGACGAACTCGTATCCGGCACCCCGCGGACGGGGAGCAAAGCGGACCGAGGCGACGGCGAACTGTCCCCGACCGCCGCTCTGTTTCTTGTGTTTGCCTTCTGCCTCTGCGGTGCGGGTGATCGTTTCCCGGTACGGGATCTTGGGCAGGCTGGAGTCGATCTCGACGCCGTATCGCCTTCGAATACGCTCGAGTGTGACGTCGAGATGAGAGTCCCCCAGTCCGGATAGGATCGTTTCACCCGTATCCGCACGACGCGAGACCCGGATCGTCGGATCCTCCTCCTCGATGCGGTGCAGGGCTGTCGACAGCTTCTCCTCGTCCTGATTGGCGTGGGGGTTGATCGCAATCTCGGCGACGGGGCGGGGATATGCGACCGGCTTGATCACCGTGTCGGTTCCCGGTGAGCGCAGGGTGTCCCCGGCCCTGGTCTCTTCCAGCTTGGCCACCGCTCCGATCCCCCCGGTGGGCAATTCGGCGACCTCATGATGGTCCTTGCCCTGCAGTTTGTAGAGGTTGTGCAATCGCACCTGCCCGCCCCGAGCCAGTTCGAGGTTCTGATCCGACTTCACCGTCCCGGAGAAGATCCGGAACAGGGAGATCCTTCCCACAAATGGGTCGGAGATGGTTTTGAAAACATATGCCAACACCGGTCCTTCGAGGGCGGGGTCGAGCGCAGATCCCGATTCGAGTTCCGGCATCCGTCGCTCCAGTGGGTTTGGCCCGTAATCGGTGATGAATTCGAGCAGCAGATCGATGCCGACCAGCTTGTCTGCAGAAGTGACCAGGACGGGATCCATGGTCCCGGCAAGGATGCCAGCATGAACTGTGTCGACGATTTGCTCGCGGGTCGGCTCGGTGCCCTCGAAGTACGCTTCCATCAGAGCGTCGTCAGTCTCTACTACCGACTCGATGAGGTTGATGTGGGTGCCATGGACACGGTCGGCGATTTCTTCGGGCAGTTCGATTTCTTTGCCTCGTGGCGAGTCCGCCGCGTATTCGTACGAGCGTTCGCTAGCGATTCGGACAACACCACGAAGGTCGCTTTCGACGCCGATCGGCATCTGGATTGGCGCAATTGCGTTGCCAAAAGATTCGCGGAGCTGGCTCAGGGTGCGCTCGAACGAGGCGCGCTCTCTGTCCAGTTTCGAAATGACGACGGCGCGGGGGATACCTTCAGCGCCGGCCAGTTCCCAAAGTTGCTCGGTTTGCACCTCGACCCCGTCAACTGCCGAGACCACGAATAGGGCGAGGTCGGATGCGCGCAGACCGGCGCGGGCGTCGCCGGCGAAGTCGCTCGCACCGGGAGTGTCGATGATGTTGATCCGGTGTCCGTTCCAGTCAACGGTTGCCACCGAAAGGCCAAGGGAGATACCGCGATCGATCTCCTCGGGCTCATGGTCGAAAAGACTGGTTCCCTGGTCAACCGATCCCTTACGTTTCGTGGCCCCTCCGACGAAGAGCATCGCCTCGGCCAGCGTGGTTTTCCCCGAACCGCCGTGTCCGACCAGTGCGACGTTGCGAACTTTGTCGGGTTGCACAAGAAACCTCCTTGCTAGGGGAAACCCCGATCCTAATGCCGCATGGTTGGTTCTGGCCCAGAGGGAAGGAGCCGCCGGTCTTCATCCGCCGATTTTGCATCAGGTGGGCGGTATCGGGGTCGGCTCCTGCTAGTTTCGGGGCTTCATGATCGACATGAAGGTCCGGCCGCGGATCACCCGGTTCCTGGTTCCCATGGGCAAGGGTCTCGCCGCAGTTGGAATCACTCCCGCCATGATGACCGTCTTCGGACTGTCCATCACCATCTTTGGCTCTGTTCTGATCGCCAACGGCTACCTGAAATCAGGAGCCGGAGTGGTCTTGATCGGGTCGGCTTTGGATGGCCTCGACGGGTCGATTGCCCGGGTGACCGGAACCGAGTCGGCCCGTGGCGCGTTCCTCGACTCCGCGTTCGACCGACTCGGCGAGATTGCCGCCTTTGCCGGGCTTGGGGTGGCCAGTGCAGGCGCGCCGCGGGCCCTGCTACTCATCGTCCTCGCCGTCGGCGGAGCCATGCTCGTGCCCTACATGCGGGCCAGGGCCGAATCCCAGGGAATCGAGGGCAAGGGTGGCCTGATGGGCAGGGCGGAACGGGTGCTGCTCTTCACCGTGGGGATCCTCCTCGGACAGGTCGAACCAATGTTGTGGATTTTTGTGGTCACCGTCTGGTTCACCGCGGGCTACCGGTTCGCCACCACCTACCGCTCCATTCCGTGAAACACTATCTCGCCTACCTGGCCCTCCGGGTCGGGGTCGGCCTTGTTGGGCTCTTGCCTGCGAGGTGGGCACGTACGCTCGGGGAGTTCGGTGGCCGGATCTGGCACCGGTTCGCTGCCGGGCGCCGCGAGATGGCGCAACGTCACATGCGGCGGGTCCTCGGCCCCGACGCCGACGCCAAAGCAGCAGCGCGAAAGGTGATGGTCTCCTACGGTCGTTATTGGGCCGAGGCCTTGTGGGCGCGGCCGTCGCGCGTCCCGCAGATGATGGCAGGAACGACGGTGGTGGGTCTGGAGAATCTCATCAACGCCCGGGAGCAGGGCAAAGGGATGATCTACGCGTTGCCTCACATGGGGAACTGGGAGGCCGCCGCCCCGGTTTCGGTCGACGTGGGAGTGCCGGTGGTGGCGGTCGCCGAGAAACTCGCCAACGAGCGGATAACCAACTGGTTCACCGCGATGCGGGCCGAGTTCGGCATCGAAATCGTACTGGCTTCCGGCAGCGCCACCGTGATGCGCGCCCTCGAGGAAGGGTTGGCTGCAAACAAAGCTGTTGCGCTGCTCTCTGACCGGGACCTGAAGGGCAGGGGAGTGGAGGTGGAGTTCTTCGGGGAGAAGACAACGATGCCTCCCGGGCCGGCGACACTCGCCCTACGCACCGGTGCGCCGCTCTTCCCGGCGGGGTGTTACTTCACCGAGAACGGGCACCACATCGTTGTCAGAGACCGGCTCCCGATTCCGGAACAGGGAACGCGAACGGAGAAGATTCAGAAGATCACCCAGGATCTTGCTTACCAGTTGGAGGAAGTGATCCGGGAGGCACCGATGCAATGGCACCTGGTCCAGCCGAACTGGCCGTCCGACCGGGAGAGCTGATGAAAGTCGGCATCGTCTGCCCCTACGATCTCGACAAACCCGGTGGAGTCCAACAGCTTTGCCTCGAGCTTGGCGAGCGGCTCCGCGATGCCGGAGACGACGCGGTGGTCGTCGGCCCCGGGCGCAGTGAATCCGGCGACGGCACGGTTCGAGTCGGGAGCAGTGTCGGGATCAAGGCGAACCGGTCGGTAGCGCCGGTCACGCTTGCTCCCGGTGTTTGGGCCAGGGTGAAAGCCGCACTTTCCGATGTCGACGTGGTCCACATACATGAGCCTCTGGTGCCTTTAGTCGGGTGGGCGGCTCTGTCGATGAACAAGCCCGCAGTTGTCACGTTGCACGCCGACGCGCCGGGCTGGGTTGGTAAGGCATACCGCGTGTTCCCGGGCCGGGCCCTGAGACGGCCAGTTCTTACCGCGGTCAGTTCGGTGGCCTCCGGTTCTATCCCCTCCAGTTGGGGTGAGGTTCGGATCATCCCCAACGCCATCGATGTTGCGGCCTATCAGGTCGAAGTCGAGAGGGTTCCTGGCCGCATCGCTTTCCTGGGACGTGACGAGCCAAGAAAGGGCCTCGATATCGCCCTGGAGGCCTTTGTTCTGATCAGGTCCGAGCATCCCGGAGCCGAATTGGTGGTGATGGGTGCTGACCGAACCGGCCCGGTACCTCCCGGAGTCGAATTTCGAGGTTTTGTCCGGACTCCCGACAAGCACCGCATCCTCGCGTCGAGTTCTATCTATGTTGCACCCAACACGGGCGGGGAGAGTTTCGGGATCGTCCTCGCCGAAGCGATGGCCGCGGGGTGTGCAGTTGTCGCATCCGACCTCAGCGCATTCCGTGCCGTGGTCGGTGACGACGCGGTGCTTGTTCCGGTCGGAGACTCCAATGCGCTGGCTCGGGCAGTGAGCGAATTGCTGTCCGATCCGGCCAGGGTGGAACGTCTCGGAAACGCGGGCACAGCGCGGGTCGACCGCTTCGATTGGCCCCATGTGCTAGGTCAATACCGCCAGGCCTACGCCGACGCGATTGCTGACGGGTAGGTCGACTTTTGCCGGTACCATGGATGCTTCCCCAAGGAGCAGAAGTGGAACAAGGAACAACACGGGTAAAGAGAGGTCTCGCCGAGATGTTGAAGGGCGGGGTCATCATGGACGTCGTCAACGCCGACGAAGCCAAGATCGCCGAAGAGGCAGGTGCGGTTGCGGTGATGGCCCTGGAACGGGTTCCTTCCGACATCCGTCGTGACGGCGGTGTCGCCAGGATGTCCGACCCTTCGATGATCGAGGAGATCAAGGCCGCTGTCACCATCCCGGTCATGGCCAAGTGTCGCATCGGCCACTTCGCCGAAGCTCTTGTCCTCCAGTCCCTCGAGATCGACTACATCGACGAGTCCGAGGTGCTGACACCCGCCGACGATGAGCACCATGTCGACAAGTGGGCCTTCACCACCCCATTCGTCTGTGGCGCCCGCAACCTGGGTGAGGCACTCCGCCGCATCGGCGAAGGTGCCGCCATGATCCGGACCAAAGGCGAGGCCGGCACCGGCAATGTCGTCGAGGCCGTCCGCCACATGCGGACCGTCACCAACGAGATCCGCTGGATTTCGACCATGGATGCAGCCCAGTTGATGAGTGTTGCCCGCGACCTGGGCGCCCCTTACGACCTCGTGCGTGAAGTCGCCGAGACCGGGATGCTGCCGGTGGTCAACTTCGCAGCCGGAGGCATCGCCACCCCTGCAGACGCCGCCCTGATGATGGGACTCGGCGTCGACGGCGTCTTCGTCGGCTCCGGGATCTTCAAGAGCAACGACCCCAAGGGCTACGCCCATGCGATTGTCGAGGCGACAACCTTCTGGAACGATCCCGAAGTGGTTGCGAAGGTCTCTCGCGGCCTTGGTGCCGCCATGCCCGGTATCGAGATCGAGACGTTGAGCGAATCCGAGCGTCTGGCCTCGCGAGGCTGGTGAGATGACGACGGTCGGTGTCCTCGCCCTTCAGGGGGATTTCCGGGAGCACCTTGCCCTTCTGGGCGATCTCGGAGTCGACGCGACCCCGGTGAAGACCCCGGCTGGCATCGAGGCCGTCGACGCACTGGTCATTCCCGGCGGCGAGTCGACCACCATCGGCAAGATGTCGGTGCGCTTTGGGCTGATCGACCCGCTTCGTTCGGCAATCTCGGACGGGCTACCCACTTACGGCACCTGTGCCGGGCTAATCTTTCTCGCAGCCTCCCTGACTGACGGTGATCAGCCGCTACTAGGGGTCCTCGATGTAGTGGTCAAGAGGAACGCTTTCGGTCGCCAGAACGACTCCTTCGAGGCGTCGCTCGACATCGACGGGCTCGATGAGCCGTTCCAGACGGTCTTCATCCGAGCACCGTGGGTTGAGAAGGTCGGTTCGAAGGTCGAAGTGCTGGCCACAGTGGCGGAGCACCCGGTGATGGTCCGCCAGGAAAAGATCATCGCCACATCGTTTCATCCCGAATTGACCGGTGACACCAGGATCCATCAGATGCTTCTGGATATGGTGTAGGCGATGGCGGGTCATTCCAAGTGGGCGAACATCAAACACCGCAAAGGCCGCCAGGATGCTGCCCGAGGCAAGCTGTTCGGCAAACTGGCGAAAGCGATCGAAGTCGCAGCCCGTGACGGCGGGGGAGTCATCGAATTCAACCCGACTCTGGCCACCGCCGTGGAAAAGGCCAAAGGGGCGTCGATGCCCAACGACAACATCGAGCGCGCCATCAAAAGGGGCACCGGTGAGGTCGAGGGCGCGGTCTATGAGGAGATCTGGTACGAAGGCTACGGACCCGGAGGAGTGGCGCTGTATGTCCAGATTCTCACCGACAACCGCAACCGTGCCGCCTCCGACGTCCGTTCCACTTTCACCAGGAACAACGGAAACCTGGGCGAGCCGGGCTCGGTCGGCTATCTGTTCAGCCAGAAGGGGATGATCTTGGCGAGAGGCACCGAAGACGACGTGATGCTTCCTGCCCTCGACGCCGGTGCCGAAGACATCCGAGACGGCGGGGATGGCCTGGTCGAGGTGATCACCGAACCGTCCGATATGCCTGCAGTCCGCAAAGCGGTGGAGGAGGCTGGAGTCAAAGTTGAGTCGGCAGACGTCACCCAGATCCCGGCCACGACCGTCCCGGTGGAAGAATCCGATGCCCGCAAGATCCTGAGGCTGATCGATGCCCTCGACGACCTCGACGATGTCCAGGCCGTCTTCTCCAACTACGACATCGACGATGCCGTCATGGAGAAAGTCCTCTCGGACGCCTGATGGTCGAAAAGATACTGATCTCGTCTGGTTCACCGTTTGAACAGTCGGTCGGTTTCAGCCGGGCTGTCCGCGTCGAAAACAGAGTCCTTGTCGCCGGCACCGCCCCGATCTGGTCCGACGGCGGAGTCGACCCCGATCCCGGCGCCCAGGCCGCGCGCTGTCTCGAGATCATCGGTCAGGCCCTCGAAGACGCCGGTGCATCTTTCGAAGACGTGGTCCGCACCCGCACCTACCTCACCGACGCCGCCGACTGGGAAGCAGTTGCCGCCGAGCACGGCCGGATCTTTGGAGACATCCGCCCCGCGGCCACGATGGTCGTAGTGGTAGGGATGCTCGACCCCCGCTGGAAAGTAGAAATAGAAGCCGAAGCAGTAGTCGGCTGACACGGAGCTACCTCAACCCGCCACTCGGGGACCGCCGGCGACACCGCCATCTCTCCCACCAGAGCGAAGCGATGGGGGGAGTACCGGCGACGAAGGAGCCGGGGAGGGGGGCACGTACCCACCCACGCTGATTGAGCCGCGTCTACTCTCCCAGCTCGAACATCGCATTGATCTTTTCGACAGTGTTCCAGTTGCGTGATGTCGCTGGGGTACCCAACTGTCTCTCGTTCACGGCGTTGGTCAGCTTGGAGCGCCCCGACCCTTCCGGGTAATACACGAACAGCTCCCGCCCGACCAGCGTCATTTCCTCCGGCCCTTCGTGAGCCTCCTGCAGAGATTCGAAACCCACACTGTCAGGCTCGTCCCGACAGAACCCGACGTGGGCAAACCTTCCGTCGTCGAGCTGTTCAGCGGTGAACGGGTGGTTGGCGAGGGTTTCCCGGAACTCGTCGGCGGTCCTGGCGATCACCGTGCTGTGGAACCCGAACGTAGACTGGATGGTGGTCTCGACGATGTCGACCAATGCCGCCGTGTCGGCGTTGGATTCGACGACGACGTTCCCGCTCTGGAGGAGGGTCCGGGGATCGTCGAGTCCGGCGACGGTGAGGGCGTCCCTCAGGTCACCCATCTTCATCCGCTTGCTCCCCCCGACATTGATCCCTCGAAGAAGGACGACATAGCTAGTCATGCCCGTCGAAGGTAGTCGTGCCGGACCGGACCTGAGGGGCCACAGAAACATCCTCAAGTTCTAAGATTGCCTCGTGACGCCAAGGCGATCCGACTGGATGGTGCTGCTTGTCACCGCCGCGCTGGGTGCGTTGGTGGTATTCGTCATGGCCGCCGCTCAGCCCGATGTGGTAGAGGTCGGCGCCACGGTCGTCGCCGGTACCTCGAGTCCGATCGGAGGTGACCGTGCCGAGGTCGACATCACATGGTCGTCGCCGGATCAGCCGGTGAAAGTGACCGAGACGGTTGTCGTGCCCCGGTCAGAGATGGATGACGGCATCGTGTCGGTTTGGGTTGATAGCCGTGGTGAGTGGAGTCTCGTCGACCCGACCTACGAACCGTCGGCGGGTGACTACCTTCTCGCGGTCGGCATCGGGCTGCTATTCGGATTCGTGATGGTGATGACCATTCGCGGCTATGGCTACGTGCGGGGTGACGGTGAGCCCGGGTCGAAGCCGGAGTTCCCGGTGAGCGAGGATCGCGGCTTCTACTGGCGGACCTGAATCAACGGGACGCTTCTAACATCGAGGCCGTGAAGAAGATCGGATTCCTGTCCTTCGGCCATTGGTCGGACTCCCCACATTCGATGGTCCGGACCGCCTCGGATGCTCTCATCCAGTCCATCGAGCTTGCAGAAGCGGCTGAGGAGCTCGGCGTCGACGGCGCGTACTACCGGGTCCACCACTTCGCCCAGCAGCTCGGCTCACCATTCCCCCTTCTTGCCGCAGTCGGTGCAAGGACCAGCAAGATCGAGATTGGCACTGCCGTGATCGACATGCGCTATGAGAACCCTCACTACATGGTCGAGGACTCAGGTGCCGCCGACATCATCGCCGGTGGTCGCCTCCAACTCGGGATCAGCCGAGGCTCGCCGGAGCAGGTGATCGACGGCTACCGCTACTTCGGTTACGACCCCGAAGAAGGGGAGACAGACGCCGACATGGCCCGACGTCACACCGAGGCCTATCTCATGCTTCTGGAGGGGCGGGGGTTCGCCAACCCCAATCCCCGGCCGATGTTCCCCAACCCGCCGGGCTTGCTTCGCATCGAGCCTCACTCGCCCGGCCTGAGGGATCGGATCTGGTGGGGGTCGGGGTCTGACGACACCGCAGTCTGGGCGGCGGAGCTGGGGATGAACATGCAGACCTCGACGTTGAAGTTCGACGAAAGCGGGGAGCCGCTCCATATCCAGCAGAAGCGGCAGATCGATGTCTACCGCGAGGCATGGGCGGCCGCCGGCCACGAACGGGAGCCGCGGGTGTCGGTGAGCCGGAGCATCTTCGCCCTGGTCGACGACCGCGACCGTGCCTATTTCGGGGGCGGTGGTCGCTCGGACAGCGACCAGATCGGGTATATCGACGAAAACACACGCGCCATCTTCGGGCGCTCCTATGCCGACGAGCCTGACGCCCTCGTCGACCAGCTCGCCCAAGACGAGGCGATCGCCGCTGCCGATACCCTCCTTCTCACCGTCCCCAACCAGCTCGGTGTCGACTACAACGCCCACGCCCTGGAGAGCATCCTCGAATACGTGGCCCCCGCCCTCGGCTGGCGATAGGGTTGTAATTCTATATAGAAATCTATACACTTCTGGCATGACCGTTCCTTCTTTTGAGCATGTTGTCTCGGTATCGACAGCCAGCAAACAAGGCATTTCGCGTATCGTCGCGGATGCGGAAAATGGGGCCAGTGTCGTCATCGAACGTCATGGCAAACCTGCAGCTGTCGTGGTGGCGGCAAAGCGTATGGAGTTGATGTTGGAACAAGAGGAGAATCTCCGCCTGGCAGCGCTTGTTCTCGCACGGGCAGCAACCGACGACGGACAACGCACCACTCTTGATGAGGCGATCGAGGCATTCGGGTATTCACGGGCCGAATTAGAGGCCGAGCTCGACAGTGAGTCGACAGCGATCTAGGCGGCCCCCCCATGGCCTCGGTCCGAATTATCGCTGCAGCGCTCGAAGACCTGAGGCGCCTGGACCGGAAGGATCCTCAGATCGTCCGTCAAGTGCTCAAGAAGTGTTTGCTCCTGGAGCGCGATCCTCACGCCGGGCGTCCGCTCATGGGCGCCCTGGTCGGTTATCGCAAACTCGTTATCGCCAATCGCCACTGGCGCCTGGTTTGGCGGGTCCTGGAAGACGGTGGGGTTGAGATTGCCGAAGTCTGGGCGGCGGGCTCACGCGCCGACAACGAGATCTACGACGAAATCAAGCGGCGTGTCAGCGAGATTGGTGATCATCCGCTTTCCTACGCTCTAGATCAAATCGTCGAGTTGTTGGCCTCAAACTCCGGCATTGAGGCAAGCCCGGAGCCGGTGACCGATCCGATCCCACGTTGGCTTCGTGACCGCCTGGTATTCACTGCCGGAATACGCCCTGACCGGATTGATGGCATGACCGGCGAGGAGGCGATGGCGCTGTGGGAGAACTATCTCGCTGGTGGCTAGGGACGAGGGGCCTCATGTCCAGGGGTTGATCACTTCTAGGTCGGGGAAGCGTCGGAAATCGGTCTCGTCTCGCGTCACCATCGTTAACCCGTGAACCAGGGCTGTAGCTCCGATGAGGGCATCGGCCAGGGGTGCCCGGTCAGGGACGTGGAACTGAGCCGCTGCGAGGGCGACTGACCCATCCACAGAAATCACTCGGCGATCGAAGCTCGCCCTGACGTCATCTTCGAGCCAAGCCCTCAGGATTGCCCCTTTGTCCGGGTCGGACCGCTCGGCCCGCAGGACTCCGGTCTCCAACTCGTGAAGCGAGATAGCGGAAAGGAATGTAGTTGAGGTAGGGGTTTGGCGGACCCATTCCACGACACCGCCGTTGGCTCTGCCGGTCTTCGCCTTTCGCAGTTCAGAGATGACGTTGGTGTCGAGCAGAAACATCAATCGAAGGTGGCTGGCTCTGCGAGGTCTTCGAATTTCGGGATTTCGAAATCTATGTCGCCGACGCCCGGAGTTGCAGAAAGGAGTTCCACCAAAGACTTCCCGTCGTCGGACAACCTTGCGTAATCCTCGAACGTGAGCAAAACGTGAGCCGGCTTACCCCGGTCGGTGATATAGACAGGACCATCCTCGGCGGCCTTCTTGGCGCCACCGGTGTCCTGATTGAACTCTCTGCTGGTCATAGTCCTTGCGATGAGCGTCTCCAGATTTGGCGATGTAGCAATGTTACTACGCAATTTGAGATGTCGGCATCCTGTGCCACCGGCCGCCCAGTTCGCGGCGTGCCGCCGATTGGTTCCTCCCCAGGTTGAGAACCTGGCTCAATGTCGGATCCGGTTCCAATAGGTGAGACATCCCGAGCAACTGGTACTGGTCTGGGCTCGCGCGGTGTGTGGAGCCACAGAGGAAGCTCCAGTCCCCACCCTCCCTAGAAACCAACAGAACATCCTTGCCGCCGGGGTACACATCGCTACAGACGAATGAAAGGATGTGTGGCCATTTCTTCTCATGCACCCATGATTTGGTGAAGCGACGCCCGAAGTCCAGACCCTTGCTTCCGGACCGCTGTTGGCATCAACACTGAAAACCCGTGACTCGCCGCAGAGAGCGTCTCATCTTGCTCGAAGTGTGCGATTCCAGAATGTCGTCGCGCAGGGCATCGATGCGCTCACGATCGACCTTGTCATATGACTCATACTGGCCACCGCGAGGCGTTCTTTCAGCTCTTCTGTGCCGCGGAGTCGAACCATGCGCTCCAGTCTCCGAACTCGCCGTCCGTGACCTTCAGGGTGATTGCGTCAGTCAACAATGCGAGGTGAGGCGGTCTCCGCGACGGGGCGGTGGTGATGGCCGCCACGTCGGGATGGGCCATGAGCCACGCCAGGGCGAGGGCTCCGGTCTGTGTTCCTCGCTCGGCCGCCACCGACGCCAGTCGGTCGACGGCGTCGAGGACTTCTGCCGGGACTTCGTCTAGATATCCGATGTCGAGCAAGCTTCCGACAGGTGGGGACTCGCCACGACGGTACTTGCCGGTCAGAACGCCCGAAGCCAGGGCCGAATAGGCCGTGTACACGATCCCGCGCTCTTTGGCGATGGAGCGGACCTCAGCGTCACCCGCCGGGCCGAGGAGGTTGAACCCGTTCTGGATGACCTGGTAGCCAGCGACGCCCATCCTGTCTGCCGCCTCGATAGCGGTAGCCAACCGATCGCCATCGATGTTGCTGGCCCCGACCAGTCGGGTCCGGCCGCTCTCCCTGACGGACTCGAGAGCTTCGAGTGTCGTCTCGATCGGAGTGGGCTCGTAACCGTCGGGGATCGCCGCATGATTGTCGGGGGCATGGGTGTAGAGGACGTCCACGGCTTCGACGCCGAGACGATCCAGGCTGCCTGAGAAAGTGCTCTCGATATAGCTTCGGTCGAACCGTCCGGCGCGGCCGTCGAGCCACGGAGGGCCGACCTTGGTCGAGATGTGGATCGACTCCGTGATCTCGTCGGGCCGGGAATTGAGCCAGCGCCCGACGATGCGCTCGCATTCACCAGCGGCATAACGTTCGGCTGTATCGAACAGAGTGATCCCCAATGCGGCTGCCTCATCCATGGCGGCGAAGGAAGTCGCCTCGTCCATCCCCTTCCCGACGAAGTCGAGGTTCCCACCAATCCCGCCGAAGTTCCCGCAACCGAGCACCGCCGAACCGTAAAACCAGGTCTTCTCGTCACTGTTCGAGGCGCCCATCCAGCGACCCTAACAAACTCCCAAACCCCGCTGCGTAATGATGTCGGCAGTTTCAACCTTGCCGAGATGTTCGCAGAAAGATTCTCGATTTCAGCCGTCAGGGGTATTGAATCTGTCACTGGCGTTTCGTACGATACGAACATATGTTCGCTCATAAGAAATCAGCGCACCGGACCACGGCTTTCCCGGTTGGTCTGCTCGATCGGGAGCCCGGCCCCGAACTTGCCGCTTTCCTCTCGGTTGTCGATCCCGCCGAGTTGTCGGGTTACGACCAGGTGCTGGTACTTCAGGCTCACCAGAAGATGGCGTCGCATTATGCCGCCCGGACCTATCAGAACATCGCCGAACTAGCCGACCTCATGGTCGAGCTCGACGGCGAACTCGAGATCGGATTGGACGCTGCAGCCATGGAGCTCAGAGCGGCCTTGCGATTGACCCGGCGCATGGCCGAGGTCGAGATCGACTTTGCCCATGTCCTGAAACATCGACTCCCCGACGTCGGCAATGCCCTTTGGTCCGGCGAGATCGATGTCCGTCGGGCTCGTGTCCTCGTCAACGGCACCGAGCACCTCACCGAAGGACAGGCCCGCCAGGTCGTCGAGAAGGTGATCGGCCAAGCCGGGCAGCTCACCACCGGAGAGCTGCGGGCGAAGGTCCAGAAACTTTGCCTCGAGATCGAACCGGAAGCTGCCAGGAAACGGTATGAATCCGCTCATGATGACCGTCGCCTCGTCCGTGAGCCCACCCTCGACGGCACCGCCACTCTCATCCTGAGCGATATCTCCCCGGTGAAGGCCTCCGCCGCTCTGGACCGCATCAACAGCATTGCCGAATCGCTACGGGTGCCTGGTGAGACCAGGACCATGGACCAGCTCCGGGCTGACATCGCTCTCGACCTCCTCTCCGGAAGCTCCGCTCACCAAACCAAGCGGAAAGGCACCGTCAACCTCCACGTCGACCTCGACACTCTGGCCGGCCTGGCCGATCATCCGGGAGAATTGGCAGGCTTCGGACCGGTGATCGCCGACATCGCCCGCCAGGTCGCTGCCGAGCGAACAGACGCAAAGTGGCGGTTCCGGGTGACCGACCCCGAAACCGGAATGCCGGTTCACATCGGGACCACGAGGCGCCGCGCCGACGCCGGTCAGCAGCGACACGTGGAACTCCGTGACCTGATCTGCGCCTTCCCCGGATGCCGGATGCCCGCCACCGAATGTGACCTAGACCACACCAAGACCTGGGCCGAGACCCGAAAGACAAATGTGAACGACCTGGCGCCAGCCTGCCGACACGACCACGTCGGCCTCCACCAATTCGACTGGATCTACCGGCGTATCCCCGGAGGCGACTACCTGTGGATTAGTCGGCTCGGGCACCGCTACACCAAGAGCGGACGGCCACCGCCCAAGGAATGTTGACTTCCCCATCCTCCGCCCGAAGCCACACCCACGCACAACCTCAGCCATGCTGTCCCGGCAGGACTGTCCCTATTCCCGGCGTCTCCCGATCAACCAGGCGATCCCGTCGCCCTCACCTTCAGCGAGCAGCTCCAGGCTGGAGTACGCATTCCGTAGCTCACCGGCTCTGGCCCGGAACCGGCCAGGTCCGGCTCCGACCTCGCTGAGGGCGGCGGTCGCCAACACAGCGCCGGGTTTGAGTCGGTCGACAATCGAATCATCGAGCGCCGGATCACGGAAGAGGTAACAGAACACGAGGTCGACCTCCGGGCCGTCGGGCAGTCCATGGTCCAGATCGTGGACGTCGAACCGACACCGGTCGGAGAGCCCGTGGTGGGCCACCAGCTTCCGGGCGAGGTCGACGGCGACGGGGGAGACATCGACTCCGTGATAGTCGAGTCCCCGGCCCGCAAGCCACACTGCGGCACGCCCACGGCCGCAGGCCAATTCGAGGGCATCGCCCGTAGTTGGGAAGAGGTCCTCATGAGCGGCGAACACCGGTGGCGGCCCAGCCTCGTCCAATGGCGCCATCCCGTCTTCGCCATAGCGCCGATCCCATTCGCTTCGGTCTGTCTCGCTCATCGGGCAACCCTACGGACCTATCCGGCGCGTCTGCTGTGCCCGGGACTCTCTTACCATGCCTGGCAATGCCTCTCCGCCAGCTCCGCTTTGTAGCCCCCGACGCCCTCGTCGAAGCAGGGCTGGAGCGAATCCGGGAGCAGAAGCAGATTCCATCCGGCTTCAGCCCAGAGGTGATGGCGGAGCTCTCGGCGATCGAACCCCGTTATCCCGAGCGCGATCTGACAGACATCCACTTCGTCACCATCGATCCTCCGGGCTCGCGGGATCTCGATCAGGCCTTTCATTTGGAGCAGCGTCGTGGTGGCTACACGGTTCGTTATGCCATCGCCGATGTCGGGGCTTTTGTGACCCCGGGCGGCGCCATCGACGCCGAAGCGTGGGAACGCGGCCTGACTTTCTACGCACCGGACACCCGGACGCCCCTCTACCCGCCGGAGTTGTCGGAGGGGAAGGCAAGCCTGCTTCCCGACCAGACCCGACCCGCCCTCGTCTGGGAAATCGACCTCGACGGCGACGGCGAGATCGAAGGGGGCGAAGTCGGCCGGGCGATGGTGCGAAGCCGGACCCAGTTCACCTATGAAGAAGTCCAGGCTCAGCTCGACTCTGGTACGGCGTCGGGCTCGCTACGTCTCCTCCCCGAGATAGGGCGTTTGCGACAGCTCCTCGAACGCGACCGCGGTGCGGTGAGCCTCAGTATCCCCGAGCAACTGGTGGTGAAACAGGACGGTGGATGGAGCCTCGTGTTCAAAGGCCCTCTCCCCGTGGAACGCTGGAACGCTCAGCTCTCGCTGCTCACCGGGATATTCGCCGCCAGAATGATGACCGACGCTGGAGCAGGCATACTGCGAACTCTGCCGCCGGCCGACCCGCATCGGTTACGGCGTCTCCGCCGAATTGCGACCGGCCTGGACATCGCCTGGCCCGAGCACCTGGAGTATCCGGATCTCGTGCGCAGCCTCGATGCCCGCATCCCGTCACATTCGGCGCTTCTGGCCGAGGCCACCTCTCTCTTCGCCGGAGCGGGATACCAGGCCCTTGGCGACGGCGCCGAGCCACAGCTGCATGCCGCCCTCGCCACCCTCTACGCCCACACAACTGCGCCGTTGCGGCGACTTGTCGACCGGTTCGCCGGCGAGGCATGCCTCGCCATCACCGCAGGGAGGAAGGTCCCCGACCATGTCGCGAGCGCGCTTCCCCAACTTCCGCTGACAATGGCCCAGAGCGCCAGCAGGGCCGGACAGTACGAAGCGGCGTGCGTCAACTTCGTGGAAGCGGCAGTGATGTCCACACGCGTCGGTGAAGTCTTCTCTGGAGTCGTGGTGGAAATCGATGACGATAAGCCCCGGGGCGAGGTCCAATTGAAGAACCCTGCCGTTCTCTCAATCATCGAGGGTGACGGCCTCGATCTCGGTGACCGGTTGCTGGTCCGGGTGGTCGAGGCGTCTCTGCCCGAGGGACGGGTCCGTTTTGAAGTCGCCTGACCCGGTAGTGCTTCAATCCGCAGCCTCGAGGCGATAGGTTGAGCATATGCCATCGAATGGCCCCGGCCACCCTGTAACGTCGTAGAACACATGTTCGTTTTAGGTATTGACCCCGGCCTCTCCGCCCTCGGGTACGGGATGGTCGAAGACACTTTCCCTCCCACTGCCCACCGCGCCGGTGTGATCCGGACCGACCGGGAGGCAAGCACCGAGGCGAGACTCAATGAGCTCTACGAGGGTCTCGCCCGTCTCATCGGTGACGCAAAGCCCGATTCAGTTGCCATCGAGTCGGTTTTCACCAACCGCAACCTGCAGACGGCGATCTCGGTCGGTCGGGCTTCGGGAGTGGCGATGCTCGTCGCCGCCCAGCACGGGCTCGCAGTGCATGAATATGTTCCTACGGCGGTGAAGCGGGGAGTCACCGGGAGCGGAACAGCCAACAAGAAGCAGGTCCAGCAGATGGTGGCCCGCCTCCTCAACCTCTCCGAGGTGCCTAAACCCGCTGACGCAGCCGATGCCCTCGCCATCGCCCTCTGCCACCTCCGGGCGGCACCGCTGCTCGAGGCACGGCAATGATTGGCCGGCTCCGGGGGATTCTCGTCTCCTCCTTCGAAGGCGGGGTGTGCATCGAGGTTGGTGGTGTCGGCTACGAGGTCAACATGACCCCGCGGGGATTGGTCTCCCTGCCCGGGATCGGCGAAGAAGTAGTGGTCCACACCCACACTCACGTCCGGGAGGAAGAATTGAGCCTCTTTGGGTTCGACAGTGAGAACGAACGCGATCTGTTCCGAACCCTTCTCGGCGCTTCCGGCGTCGGCACCAAGGTGGCGATGTCGATGCTGGGCACGATGTCGCCCCCGGACATCATCCGATCGATCGCCTCCGAGGACTCCGATGCTCTCACCGTTGTGCCCGGTATCGGCAAACGCGGTGCGCAGAAAATCGTCCTCGAACTGGCGCCGAAGCTCGCGGGAAGAGATGCCGATGTGCTCCAGGGATCCGGCTCGGCCTCGGTACGCGCCGCCCTCGAGACCCTCGGCTATACGACCGAGGAGATCAACTCCGTGATCGGGAAGATCGATCCGACCGAATCGGTGGAGACCCAGGTGCGCGAGGCGCTCCGGACTCTTGGAGGGCGGTGACGATGAACGAAGAGAGTTTGCTCAACCCCGCAGTTGCCACCGAAGAGGAACTGAGCCTCCGTCCCCGTCGGCTAGACGAGTTTGTCGGTCAGGAAGCTATCAAGGAACGGCTCCGGATCTCCATCGAGGCAGCCAGCGAAGAAGAGCGGGCGCTCGACCATGTCATGTTCTCCGGCCCACCCGGTCTGGGGAAGACCACCCTTGCCGGGGTCATCGCCGCCGAGCTGGGCGTAGCGTTCCGGATCACCTCAGGCCCGGCGTTGGAGCGGCCCGGCGATCTGGCCGCAATCTTGAGCAACCTCCAACCAGGAGACGTCTTCTTCATCGACGAAATCCATCGACTTCCTCGCGCGGTCGAAGAGGTTCTCTACCCGGCAATGGAAGACTTCCAGCTCGACATCGTCCTCGGCAAAGGACCGACGGCCCAGTCGATCCGGATCGACCTTCCCCGATTCACTCTGATCGGGGCGACCACCCGCAAGGGAAAGGTGACCGCGCCGCTGCGTGACAGGTTCGGCATCGAGGAGAAACTCGATTACTACACCGACGAGGAACTGGCCGAGATCATCATCCGTTCCGCGTCGATCCTCGGGTTCGAGATCGGGTCGGATGCGGCCACCATCATCTCGAGACGGAGTCGCTCCACACCTCGTATTGCCAACCGGTTGCTGGCGCGGGTCCGTGATTACGCGGTCGCCCGTGGAGACGGGACGATCGACGGCGATATAGCCGAACAAGCACTCCTGGTTTTCGAAGTCGACGAGCTAGGCCTCGACAAGGTCGACCGGTCGATCCTCGACGCAGTCGTGCACAAGTTTGGCGGCGGCCCGGTTGGGCTGTCCACCCTGGCAGTGGCTGTCGGTGAGGAGCCGGAGACCGTAGAAGATGCCTACGAGCCGTTTCTCCTCCAGATCGGGATGCTCAACCGCACTCCGAGGGGGAGAGTGGCAACGGCAAATGCATACGCCCATCTCGGTGTCGAGGTACCGGCGAACATACAGGGTTCGCTGCTCGACTGAGCCGCGACCAAACTCTCACCCAACAATGACGGCAATCACCTGGCAGCAGACTTCTGCAGATGGCGCGGCGAGGCGCGGCTGGCTCGATACCCCTCACGGACGGGTGGAAACACCGGTGTTCATGCCTGTGGGTACCCGTGGCGCGGTCAAGGCGGTGGACTCCGACGACCTGAAGGCCATCGATACCGGGATCGTCCTGGCCAACACATACCACCTCATGCTGCGGCCCGGCTCCGAATCGATCGAGAAGCTGGGAGGTCTGCACAGTTTCATGAATTGGGACCGCCCGATTCTCACCGACTCCGGAGGGTTCCAGGTATTCTCTCTCGACCCGCTGATCGAAGAGGAGGGCGTCTCGTTCCGGTCGACAGTCGACGGCGACCCGGTGAAGTTGACCCCGGAGTCGGCGGTGCGCATTCAAGAGGGGTTGGGTGCCGACATCATCATGGTGCTCGATGTTTGTGTCGGCCTGCCGGCGCCACCGACTGTCGTCAAGGCCGAGATGGAGCGGACGTTGCGCTGGGCCGAACGGTGCATCAACGCCCAACAGCGGTCCGATCAAGGGCTGTTCGGGATCATCCAGGGCGGAGTCGACCCCGATCTCCGGGTCCTCAGTGCCCGGGAGACAGCCCAGATGGACTTTCCCGGCTTCGGTATCGGCGGCCTGTCGGTGGGGGAGAGCGGCACCGATCGGAATCGGGCCATAGAAGCAGCCACATCCGAGCTGCCGGTTGACCGTCCCCGTTATGTAATGGGCCTCGGTGACCCCGAAGGGCTGGTCGACGCTGTCGCTCGCGGGATGGATATGTTCGACTGTGTGCTTCCCACCCGCCACGCCCGACACGGAAAGGTCATGACAGCATCGGGGGATCTCAACATCAGGAATCAGGAGTACGAGTTGGACACCGGGCCCCTCGACGAGTCGTGCCAATGTCTCACCTGTCGGCACTACACAAGGGCCTACCTGCGTCACCTCTTCCGGATGAAGGAGATCACGGCGATGCGCCTGCTCAGCATCCACAACCTCAGCTATCTGACCGATTTGATGCGGGATGCCCGCGTCGCGATAACCGAAGGCAACTTCGCTACGTTTAATGCTGACTTCAGGGAAACCCGCCGGCCTGGTTCGGCTTAGATGCCCCTGATTGCCTAACCTGCTCTGTCGGTCCCTACTTTCGGAGGCTTTGTGTCCTATTTCGTACTTGCCCAGGAGGCAACAGGAGGCGGGGGAACGACCACCCTGATCTTCCTCGGCCTAATGATCGCTGTCTTCTACTTCTTCATCATCCGTCCCCAGCGGCAGCGTCAGAAGGCACAACAGGAGTTGTCGGCATCGCTCGAAATCGGTGACGACGTGCGAACCATCGGAGGGATCCACGGGAGGATCCTGACCATCGACGAGGAGTCAGTTCTCCTCGAGGTCGAGCAGGGACAGATCAGAATCGCCCGTCGCGCCGTCGGCGCCAAAGCCGGCGAGACTGAAGCCGTCTGAGATGACCCGACGCCTCGTCGGGATTGCCGTCGTGTTGCTCCTGGGGTGGGGCGGACTCGCCGTTGCCATCCTCACCGACACAACGCCCCGACTGGGCCTCGACCTCCAGGGTGGGACCGCGGTTATCCTCACCGCTCCTGAAGGAACCGACCCCGAGCTGCTCGAGGTGTCCACTCAGATCATGGCCAACCGGATCGAAGACTTCGGTGCGGTCCAGGAGCCTGAGATCGCCATCTCCGGTGATGACACCGTCGTTGTCCAGCTTCCCGGAGTGGATGACGAGCAGCGTGCTATCGACGCCGTTGGCCAGACCGGGCTCCTCAGCTTCCGGCCCGTCCTGTCCTCAACGCCGGGCACCATCGGGCCCCTGGCCGGCACGGGAACCGGGAACATCGACGACGAAACCGGTCTCACGATCGAAGACAACATCTCCGAGACGTCCTGGCTCCTCTACGAAGACATCGATGTAGCCCCGCAAGTGCTCGAACTCGGCCCCGCACAGCTTCAAGGTGAGCACGTCGAACAGGCAATTCCGGCTTTCGACCCGAATTCGGCAGTGTGGGCAGTGACCCTCGACCTCACCGGTGAAGGAGCCGACCTGTTCGCCCAGTTGACGGCAGAGGCTGCATCCTTCGGACCGGGCGATCCGAGAAGGCAGATCGCCATCGTCCTCGACGGTCGTGTGATCACCGCTCCCGGTGTGAACACGAGCGTCTCGCCGCAGACGGGCATCACCGGCGGAACCGCCCAGATCACGATGGGACGCACCGATGACGACCAGCAGCAAGCCCAGGACCTGGCACTCACCCTTCGTTACGGCTCACTTCCTGTGGCCTTCGAGATCTCCTCCGTTACCAGGGTGTCTGCCACTCTCGGGCAGGATTCTCTGGACGCCGGCATTGTCGCCGGCCTGATCGGACTCGCCTTGGTTGCGCTGTTCCTTCTGTTCATGTACCGGTCGCTGGCAATGGTCACCATCGTCGGGTTGACCGTGTTCGGGTCACTCCTGGTCACCCTCTTCGGAGTGCTCGGCAGACTCCAAGGCCTCACCCTCACCCTTGCCAGTGTGACCGGGATCATCGTCGCCATCGGGATCACTGCAGACTCGGACATCGTCTATTTCGAACGGATCAAGGACAAGGTCCGTGACGGCGTCCCGGTCGATCAGGCGGCGGAGGAGGGTTTTGCACTCGCTTTCAGGACGATTCTCACCGCCGACACCGTCAGCCTGCTCGGAGCCATCCTGCTCTGGGTTCTCGCGGTCGGGGCCGTCAAGGGGTTTGCCATGGCTCTTGGGCTGGCCAACATCCTCGACATCTTTATTTTCCGTACCTACACCAGGCGAGCGGTGGCCAGCATGGCCGAATCCCGTTTCGCCGAAGGTGGCAGATTCAGTGTCACCGGGGCAGCCTCATGAGCACCTGGTCAAAACTCCGCCGCAGCGAGACCAACATCGACTTCGTCGGGTTGAGGAAGCGCTGGTTTGTCCTCTCGGCCGTGATCATCTCCCTGGCACTCGTCAGCTTCGCGTTGCGCGGCGGGCTCAATCTCGGTATCGAATTCGAAGGTGGTTTCGCCCTGCAATCGCCCAACTCCGCAGGTGTCGATGTCGCCACCGTCCGCTCGACGATGGAGGAGGTCGGGATCGTCGGGGCCACGATCCAGGAGCTTGGTGATGGTGAATCGATCAGGGTTCTCGCCGGTGTCTCCGACGCCCAGGTCGAAGCCGAAGCGATCGCAGCGTTGGCCGAGCTCACCGGTGTCGACCGTGCCGACGTGTCAATATCAGCAGTCGGGCCCTCTTTTGGCGCACTGGTGCTCCAGCGTTCTCTGATCGCCCTCGCCGTGTTCCTCGGAGCGGTGATTCTCTACATCTCGTGGCGGCTCGAGTTCAAGATGGCCATGGCCGGAATCGCCGCTCTCTTGCACGACCTTGTGATCACCGCCGGGGTGTATGCGCTCACCGGGTTCGAGGTGACTCCAGCAACCGTTGTGGCGATCCTGACGATTCTGGGGTATTCGCTCTACGACACCGTGGTCGTCTTCGACAAGGTCGAGGAACTGGTGGTCGAAGACGAAAAGAGCTCGTATTCGACGATCGTGAACAATTCGATGAACTCGGTTCTCGGTAGGTCTCTCAGTACTTCGATCACCTCCCTTATCCCCGTTGGCTCGATCCTTTTTGTCGGAGCCTTCATACTCGGCGCCTCGACCCTCCGCGAGTTTGCTCTAGCACTGTTCGTCGGGATTGGAGTTGGCACCTATTCCTCGATCTTTGTTGCCGCCCCGCTTCTTGCAACATGGAAGGAAAGCGAAGAGGAGTGGCAGAACAGAGCAGAGAAGGCGGAGAAGACCGCACGGCGCAGTAAGTCGGCACGAAGCTGAAGCGGTCGTAGAATGTGATGGTGGAAAGATTTAGTTCCCTCATCCGTGACATCCCCGACTTCCCCAAGAAAGGGGTCGTCTTCAAGGACATCACCCCCGTTCTCGCCGACGGAGACGCGTTCAGTGAGCTGATCACCGCCCTGGCCGAACCATTCCAGGGTCTAGGAGTCACCAAGGTGGCCGGAATCGAAGCCCGCGGCTTCACCCTGGCGACACCGGTGGCGGAGAGATTGGGAGCGGGCTTCATCCCGATCCGCAAACCGGGCAAGCTCCCGTATGAGACAGTACGTGAGGACTACGAGCTCGAGTACGGGATCGATTCTCTCGAAGTCCACACTGATGCCGCCGTGGCCGGCGAGAAGGTGCTGATTGTCGATGATGTCATCGCAACCGGCGGCACGGCAGCCGCCGCAATCCGTCTCCTCCGCCGCGTCGATGCCGACGTGGTGGGCATTTCTGTCTTCATTGAGCTTCTGTTCTTGAACGGCTCGGAACAACTCGACGGTGTGCCCCTGCATGCACTCATACGCTACGACTGAAGACGAGACCGCGGTCCAGCTGGTCGATGTACTCGACGCTTTCCGCCTCCACCACCGTGACGGTGACATCGAGGTGCTCAGACGTGCATACGACCTGGCCAAAGAGGCGCACCAGGGACAGGTCCGCAAGACGGGAGCGCCGTACATAACCCACCCTCTCGCAGTGGCCAAGATGCTGGCCGAGACCGGGCTCGATGCACCAACCCTCGCCGCCGCTCTGCTTCACGACACTGTTGAGGACACCCATGTCACCCTGGACAAGATCCGGGATGAGTTTGGCGAAGAGATCGCTTCATTGATCGACGGGGTGACCAAACTCGACCGGGTTCGTTATACCAACCGGGAGCAGGCCCAGGCTGCAACGATCCGCAAGATGGTCGTCGCGATGGCCCAGGACGTGCGGGTGCTGATCATCAAGCTCTTCGACCGGCTCCACAACATCCGCACCGTCTACGCCCTTCGCGAGGAAAAACAGATCAGGGTTGCTCGGGAAACCCTCGATGTCTATGCGCCGCTGGCCCACCGCCTCGGTGTTCAGGAGATCAAACACGAATTGGAAGACCGCTGCTTCTCGATTCTGTTCCCGGGCCCTCAAGCCGAGATCGAAGCCAAGCTCGCCCTGTTGGCACCCGAGCGGGAGGCATTCATCGAAAAGATGGTCACCGAGATTTCGGGGATTCTCACTGACTCCAGCATCGAAGCGACAGTGACCGGGCGACCTAAGCACCACTATTCGATCTACCGCAAGATGAAGGAGCAGAACCGTCCCTTCGACGACATCCACGATCTCATCGGGATCCGGGTCGTTGTCGAATCGACGAGGGACTGCTACGCCGCGCTCGGTCTGGTCCACAGCCACTGGGTGCCGGTTGCTGGTCGGTTCAAGGACTACATAGCGATGCCGAAGATCAATCTCTACCAGTCTCTGCACACGACAGTGATCGGGCCCGACGGCAAACCGTTGGAGATCCAGATCCGCACCGAGGAGATGCACTGGCGGGCCGAAGCGGGAATCGCAGCGCACTGGCGTTACAAAGAAGGCGAGCAGGCTCCGATGATGAGCTTTGATGTCGACTCGCTGATGTCAGAGGAAGATCCTGAGGAGTTTCTGGCCAACTTGAAGCTCGACCTCCATCAGGACGAGGTCTTCGTCCTCACCCCCGGCGGTGACGTCAAGTCGCTGCCAGAGGGCGCTACCCCGGTCGACTTCGCCTATACGGTGCATACCGAGGTCGGCCATCACTGTGTCGGGGCGAGGGTGAACGGCAGGCTCGTTCCGCTGTCCACCAAGCTCCAGTCAGGCGATATCGTCGAGGTACTGACATCGAAGTCGAAGGATGCCGGGCCGAGCCGGGATTGGCTGAAGTTCGCCAGGACCGGTCGGGCGAAGTCGAAGATCAAGCACTGGTTCCAGAGGGAGCGTCGCGACCAGGCCGCGATCGAGGGCCGGGAGCAGATCAGCGCGTTGTTCGCCCGTGAGGCTCCGGAGATGACCTCGGGCGAGCGCGACGACACACTCACCGCGATCGGCAAGGAACTGGGCCAGCACGACGCCGAGTCACTTGTCGTGGCGCTCGGCGAAGGCAACGTCTCCATCGATTCGATCCAGACCAGATTGTTGAGGCTGCTGAGGCCGGAGCCTGAAGCCACCGACACTCTTTTCGCTCCGCGCAAACGGACAGCCGGGACGTCGGCCAACGTGGTCGTCGAAGGTCAGGACGACATGCTGATCCACCTGGCTCGGTGCTGCTCACCCGTACCGGGTGACCCGATCATCGGGTATGTGACGGTGGGCCGGGGAGTGTCGGTCCACCGCTCAGACTGCACCAACGTGAGTGCCCTTGCCGAACGCAGGGAGCGTTCGGTCGAAGTGAGCTGGCCGGTGGAGGTCGACGGGGCCTTTGTCGTGTGGATTCAGGTCGAGGCCCTGGACAGGACGAAGCTTCTCCGCGACGTGACCAGCATGGTCACCGAGACCGGAGGGAATATCACCGCATCCTCCACTGTCGTCGGTGATGATCGGGTGGCGATACTCCGCTATGAGGTCGAATTGTCGGATCCGAGCCAGCTGGGCCGACTGCTCAGCGATCTACGCGGCGTCGATGGAGTCTTCACCGCTTTCCGACTTGCCAACGACCCGGCATCCCAGTGAGGGTCGTAGCCACACCGGCCTGGTTTGCCGCCACCAATTCCTATCTTGTCTACGACCCCCAGGACCGCGTTGGTGTACTCATCGATGTGCCTCCCGATCCCGACCTGGTCGGGCAGGTGGTCCTCGATCACAAGGTGACTGTGGGGGCGGTGCTTCTCACCCACGGCCACGTGGACCACGCCGGGGGCGCCGGGGAGTTCGTCGCTCGCCACGGGAGCGAGGTATATGTCCATCCCGACGACGATTTTCTCACCCTCCATCCCAAGGAGCAGTTGATGCAGATTTTCGGTACGTCCCCTCCGGGCTCATACGAGGTTCCCGACAAGCTCACCGACTTGGAGGACCGGCAGCTGCTCGATCTCGCCGGATTCCGATTCGAGACACGGCACACACCGGGCCACACCCCGGGGCACTGCTGTTTTTATGTCGAGGAGGAAGGCACCCTGTTCTCCGGTGACCAGCTCTTCGCCGGGAGTGTGGGGAGGACGGACCTTCCCGGAGGCTCCCACACCCAACTGCTCGAGTCGATGGCATCCAGCGTCCTCACCCTCGATGACTCGATTCGGGTACTTCCCGGTCACGGACCTGAGACCAGCATCGGTCACGAACGAAAGACCAATCCGTTCATTCAGGGGTTGTGAACGCGTGTGGGGATACCGGGTCTCCGTTGCCTAACCTGCGCTATTCATGAGTTTCCAACCGCCCAAGGGCGTCCCCGACATCCACCTGCCCGAATCGGCAGTGTGGCGACGCGTCCTCACCGCCTGGGAGGAATGGTCGGAGCGTTTTGGCTATCCGCTGATCCTGTCACCTGTGTTCGAGGCAACCGACCTGTTCGAACGCGGGGTTGGCGACACGACCGAAGTTGTCACCAAACAGATGTACACCTTCGAGGACAAGGGCGGGCGGTCAGTGACTTTGCGCCCGGAAGGTACCGCCGGTGTGGTCAGGGCATTCCTCGACTCCGGGGCGCAAGGGGCTTGGAAAGCTGCCTACTCCGGGCCGATGTTCCGATATGAGAGACCGCAAAAGGGGAGGACCCGTCAGTTCTACCAGGTGGGGGTGGAGTACCTCGATGTGCTTTCTCCACTTGCTGATGTGGAGGTCATCGAGCTCGGCTACCGGTTTATCAAAGCCGTCGGCCTCGAAGAGCTGGAACTACGGCTAAACACCCTCGGCGATGCCAACTGCCGACCCGCCTATCTCGACGCCCTCAAAAGCTATTTCAGTGATCGAAAAAACCTCTTGTGCTCCGACTCGGCCTCGCTGATCGAGCAGAACCCGCTCCGGATTCTGGACTGCAAGGTGTGTGTCGATGTGGTCCAGGGTGCCCCGGCAATGGGTGACTACCTCTGTGACGAGTGTCGCGATCATTACGACGCGGTGCGCTCGGGCCTGGACCTGCTTGGCGTGTCCTATGTCGAAGACCCAACTCTGGTCAGAGGGCTGGACTACTACTCGCGGACGGCGTTTGAGTACATCGGGATTGGTCTCGATGCGGCACAGAACGCGGTCGGCGGAGGGGGCCGCTATGACGGTCTGGCAGAGAGCCTCGGCGGAAGGGGCGCCCCCGGAGTGGGTTTTGCGTTGGGGGTCGACCGGATCGTGCTGGCTCTCGATGTCGGGGCCGAACCGGCGCTGGATATTTTCGTGATCTCGGAGACCGGACCGGATGAAGTGGTTTCGCTCGTGTCCGGACTGCGGCTCCAGGGCTTCGCCGCCGACTACGACCTGGAGGGCAAGTCAGTCAAGGCACAGTTCAAGGCGGCAGCTCGGACGGGCGCACCGACAACGATCATCTACCACGGACCTGGCCAGGATGTCAGCGTCCGCATCGAGGACGAGCGCCACGAGGTGCCGTTGCAGGAGGTTGCACAGTGGCTGACCGGCAAGTGATTCGGACACATCGGGCGAGGGAGATCTCACAGTCTCTGATCGGAGATCGGGTAACCGTTGCCGGATGGGTGCAGAGACGACGTGACCACGGCGGTGTGGCTTTCCTCGACATTCGCGACGCCTCCGGGTTGATCCAGGTGGTTGCCGATCCCGATGAGTACCCGGTGGTCGAAGAGATAAGAATGGAGTTTTGTGTGAGTGTCAGCGGCACTGTCCGTGCCCGACCCGAGGGGACGGTGAACCCCGATCTCGAAACCGGGGATGTCGAGATAGGTGTCGAGGACCTGACTGTCCTCTCCCGGGCCGAGACACTTCCATTCCTGATCGATGATCGCACCGAAGTAGACGAGAAGATCCGGCTACAGCACAGATATCTGGACCTTCGCCGGCCCCGGATGGCAGCCAACCTCAAGGCCCGCTCCAAGGCAACATCGGCGATCCGCCGCACCCTCGACCAGCAGGGATTTCTCGAGGTCGAGACCCCGACGCTCGTCAACAGCACACCCGAAGGAGCAAGGGACATGCTGGTCCCTTCCCGTCTTCGGCAAGGGGAGTTTTACGCTCTGCCGCAATCCCCGCAGTTGTTCAAACAGTTGCTGATGATCGGTGGAGTCGAGAGGTATTTTCAGATCGCGCGCTGCTATCGGGACGAGGACTTCCGCGCCGACCGGCAGCTCGAGTTCACCCAACTCGACCTCGAGGGCTCCTTCTGGGGCCGCGAAGACGTCCTGGACACCATCGAAAACGTGCTCAAAGCGGTGGTGACCGAAGTGCGCGGAGTGACGATAAACGAGGACTTCCCCCGCATCACCTGGCAGGAGGCGATGGACAGGTTCGGGTCGGACAAGCCGGACATCCGGTTCGGAATGGAGATCACCGACGTCAGCGACGTGGTGGCAGGGTCCGAATTCGGTGTGTTCTCCAAGACGATCGCCGATGGTGGAACGGTTCGGGGTATCAATGCCGGAGCACAAGAGTGGTCACGCAGCAGGGCCGACTCCCTCACCGAGCGCGCCCGGGAGTTGGGTGCCGGAGGGCTGGTCTGGGTGGTCGTCGAGGAGGACGGCACTCTCCGTTCCCCGGTCGCCAAGTTCCTCTCTGAAGACGAACAAGACGGACTAAAAGCGCGACTGGATGCAACTCCGGGCGACGTTCTGTTGTTCGTTGCCGACCGCTGGAAGACGGTCGTCGGAGTGCTCGGCCTATTGCGACTCGAGCTGGGACGACCCGAAGGTCACGATGAACTTGCATTCCTCTGGGTTGTCGACTTCCCGCTCTTCGAAGAGGACGACTCGGGAAAGATCACCTTCTCCCACCATCCTTTCACCGCACCGGCATCACTCGAGGAGATGGCTGCGAACCCCGAGTCCGCGCTTTCCAAGGCCTACGACGCGGTGCTCAACGGTGTCGAGTTGGGGTCGGGCTCGGTTCGTATCCACGACCCGGAAACGCAGAAAGAGGTATTCGACATCCTCGGGATCGGTCCCGACGTTGCCGAGCGCCGCTTCGGGTGGTTTCTCCAGGCGCTTCGCTATGGAACACCTCCCCACGCCGGTTTCGCCTTCGGGATCGACCGTCTGGTGATGATCCTCCAGAACGAGGCTTCGATCCGCGAGGTGATCCCGTTCCCGAAGACCCAGACCGGGTCGGACCCGATGACAGGCGCCCCGACCTGGGTGGACGACGAGCTGCTCACTGAGCTCGGACTGGCCCTCGGCCCGGCCGCCCTGGAGCGGAAAGACCCCTGACCCTGGTCGAGAGCTGCGATTTATCAACCCCTGATTGGGACAACCACTCCTTAGTATTGGTCGGACCTTGAACAGCCAAGAAATACGCGACAAGTTCACTGCCTTTTTCGAGGAGCGGGGCCACATTCTCCGACCCTCTGCCTCATTGATCCCTGTCGACCCGACTCTCCTCCTCAACAACGCGGGAATGGTCCCGTTCAAGCCGTACTTCCTGGGTGAGGAGGAACCGCCGTGGGATCGGGCTGTGTCGATCCAGAAGTGTGTTCGCACCGTCGACATCGACATCATCGGAACCACGACACGGCACTTCTCCTTCTTCGAGATGGCAGGCAACTTCAGTTTCGGCGACTATTTCAAAGAGAAGGCCATACCGTTTGCCTATGAGTTCATCACCGAGCATCTGGGATTGGACGACAGTCGGCTCTGGTACACGGTCTACGACGACGATGATGAAGCCGCTGAGATCTGGATCGACGGTGTCGGAGTGCCTGCCGACCGGGTCCAGAAAGGCGGACGGGACAACTTCTGGCAGATGGGCGTGCCCGGGCCGTGCGGTCCGAGCTCGGAGTTGTTCTGGGACAAAGGCCCGGAGTTTGGTGAAGACGGTGGCCCGATCGGCGGCGATGAGGATCGTTTTGTCGAAATCTGGAACCTGGTGTTCATGCAGAACATCCAGGACGAGCCGTACCACGTCGTCGGCAACCTCCCTTCGAAGAACATCGACACCGGGATGGGCCTGGAGCGCATTGCGGCTGTGATGCAGGATGTGCCTTCGTCGTTCGACATCGACACCGTGAAGACCGTCCGCGACCGTGCAGCTGCCTACACCGGGATCACCTACGGGGAGAGCGAGAGAGACGATGTCTCGCTCCGCCTCCTCGCCGACCACGGGCGCTCCGTCACTTTCCTCATCGCCGACGGGGTGGTGCCCTCCAACGAGGGCCGCGGTTACGTCCTGCGCAGGATCCTGCGCAGAGCTGTGCGCCACGCCTGGCAATTCGGTGGCCAGGGACTGGTATTCCCGGGTCTCGTCGAGGCAACGGTGGAGACCATGGGCTCCGCCTACCCCGAACTCGTCTCCAAGAGCGACTTCATCACGGCAATGGTCACCCGTGAAGAGGAGCGCTTTCGCCGCACCCTCGAGTCGGGCCACCAACTACTCGAATCCGAGCTTTCCGACGATGTCGGCGAATTGTCGGGAGAGACGGTGTTCAAGCTCCATGACACTTACGGCTTCCCGGTGGACCTGACCCGGGAGATCGCTGAGGAGAAAGGCGTCGCTGTCGATCTCAGTGGTTTCGAGTCGGCGATGGAAGAGCAGCGCAAGCGTGCCCGCCAGGCCTGGAAAGGCGGCGACACCGCGGCCGCGGCCGATCTCTACCGGGAGATCCTCGACTCCGCCGGCCCGACCAACTTTGTCGGCTACCAGCTCGAGGCGGTGCAGGGCACGATCCTTTCCATGGTCTCCGACGGAGACCTGGTCGAGCGCGCCGAAAAGGGCCAGACTGTGGAGCTCTTCTTGGATGCCACGCCTTTCTACGGCGAATCCGGGGGCCAGGTTGGCGACACCGGGCTTATCGAGACCGAGACCGGCGCCGCCGAAATCGTCGACACCCAGCACGCTTTGCAGGGTCTGCACGGCCATCGCTCCCGCGTTGTCCGCGGATTCATCGCAAACGGGCAGCATGCCAACGCCACCATTGACTCCCCGCGCCGGGAGGCTATCCGGAAGAGCCATACCGGCACCCATGTCCTTCATTGGGCGATCCGCGACGTTATCGGCGAGCATGCAGGCCAGGCAGGCTCACTTGTCGAGCCCGGCCGGCTTCGCTTCGACTTCTCCCATCACTCCCGGGTCCCCGCCGAAGAGTTGGGCGAGATCGAAGCGGAAGTAAACGAGCGACTGATCGCCAACGCTCCGGTGAAGACCGAGGTCACCACCAAGGACCAGGCCAAGGAGATGGGCGCTATCGCATTCTTCGGCGACAAGTACGGGGAGACGGTAAGGGTTGTCAGCGTTGGCGACTTCTCGATCGAGTTCTGTGGAGGGACTCACACCACTACTTCAGGCCAAGTTGGCCCGCTGATCCTCCTCGGTGAATCCTCGATAGGTGCCAACGTGCGCCGGGTGGAAGCTCTCACCGGTACGGCCGCCTTCGGCGAGCTGGTACGGATGCGAAACGCTCTCGACCGGATTGCCGGAACATTGAAGGTTTCCTCGACGGATGCTGCAGACCGGGTCGAGGCGATCCTGGAGAAGTCACTCGACCTGGAAAAACAGATCGAAGCAGTCCGCTCGCAGGAAAGGGCCCAGATGGCACGCGATCTCGCCGGAGGGGCCACCCGGGTCGGCAAGCACAATTTGGTCGTTGCGTCTGTGGACATGGGCGGAGACGAATTGCGCCAGCTCGCTCTGTCGATACGCGATATTGCCGGAAGCGGCTCGGTCGTGATCGTCGGGTCCGCCCATGGGGGTAAAGGAGCACTTGTCGGGCTGGTTAGCCCCGACCTGGTGGCGGCAGGAATCTCGGCAGCAGATCTGGTCGCACCTGGTGCCCGCGAGATGGGAGGTGGAGGGTCCCGCGATCCGGAGCTTGCCCAGGCTGGTGGCCCTGGTGGTGACCGCCTCGACGCCGCGCTCGAGATAAGCCGCGAGGCAGCGGAACAGGCGCTTTCCGGGCTGTGAGCCGTATTCTCGGAGTGGACTTCGGGACCAAACGGGTGGGGTTGGCGATATCAGACGGGCTGGGTGTGCTCGCCTCACCCCTCGAGGTGGTCCCCCGAGAGAGCGTT
The DNA here is from genome assembly GCA_040880765.1 of Acidimicrobiia bacterium. GTDB lineage: Bacteria > Actinomycetota > Acidimicrobiia > Spongiisociales > ZC4RG35 > MA-ANB-1. Next base: position 42,153 of record JBBDHT010000066.1, read on the forward strand.
GTCGACTACGTCAAAGCGGTCGCCATAGAACTGGAAGTCACTAAAATCATTGTTGGTCTTCCCACAGCACTTGGAGGACACGAGGGGGCTTCCGCTGACGAAGCCAGGGCCCTCGGAAGGGACCTCCACTATGCCACTGAACTACCGGTTGTCTATCACGATGAGCGCTTCACTTCCCGCATGGCCGAAACCGCTCTTCTGGGCAAAGGGATGAAACGCCGGGATCGACGCGAGAAGGTGGACAAGATTGCCGCGGCAATAATCCTGCAGGACTATCTGGACAACCAATGACTTATGAAAACCCACCGGAATCACAGCCGACGACACGGCTGGTCAAGGTTCTCAGCGCCTTGGCCATAATCATCGTCGCTGGGTTCGCGATAGTCGGGGGAGCGTCGTATCTGGGCCGACAGGTCGGTCTCGCCATCGGTGACAACGGTGATTCCGATGTCCCGGTCAACGTCGAACCAGGCCAGGAAGTGACGATTGAGGTCCCATCTGGTTCTTCAGCTCAGGAGATCGGGACAATTCTGGCGGCAAACGGTGTGGTCCAGTCGGCACTCGAGTTCGAGGTCGCCGTCCGCAACTCAGACGCCGCCTCTGATTTGAAGGCCGGTACCTACAGACTGACCACGGTCATGGAGCCGAACGAGGTGGTGGCTCTTCTCGTCGTCGGGCCGGTGGCCGACGTCTACCGGGTCACGGTCATCGAAGGCCTGAGAATCAAGGAGATCCTCACATCACTGGCCGAGAGCAGCGGCATCACTTACCGCGAGTTCGAGACGGCTCTAATTTCGGGCGATGTGACATCTTCGCTCGCCCCCGATCCGGAGTCCCTGACTGACTGGGAGGGCCTCCTCTTTCCTGACACATATGAATTCAGTCGCTCGGCAAGCGCTTCGGCCATCCTGCAGAGGATGGCTTCGACGATGGAACAGAGGGTCGACAGCATCGACTGGTCGGCTGTTGAGGCGCTCGGCTTGTCCGTCTATGAAGGGGTGATCATTGCCTCGCTCATCGAGACCGAAGTGCTCCTCGACGTGGAGCGACCGCTTGTTTCCAGCGTGCTCCACAACCGGCTCGAACTCGGCATGAAGCTGGACATCGACGCCACGGTCCTCTATGCCGTCGATTCGCGTGATATCGCCGATTTCGATCGGGAGGTCGACTCGCCGTACAACACCTACATTGTCAACGGCCTCCCGCCTACACCGATAGCAGCACCGGGACGGGCCTCGCTCGAGGCAGCGGCGAACCCTGACACGACCGACTTTCTCTTCTATGTGCTCTCCGACCTCGAGGGCAATCACGCATTTGCTGCCACCCTCGAAGAGCACAATGCCAATGTTGCCCGGGCTCGTGAGGATGGGGTGCTTCCGTAACACGTGCCACACTTCGCCCATGGAGTTCAGGTTTGCCCTAGCTGGTGACCCGGTGGCACACAGCCTGTCCCCGGCAATGCACCATGCTGCGCTGAAGGAGTCAGGTCTGTCCGGGAGATACGATCTGGTCCGGTGCGATGAGGCGGATTTCCGGAACCTCGTCCGGCTTCTGGCGTCGGGGAAGTATTCGGGGTTGAACGTGACCATGCCCCACAAAGGTCTGGCTCACTCCCTGTGCGGCGACCTGACCCCTGAAGCGTCTGCTGCCGCCTCGGTGAACACGATGCAAGCGGAAGGTAGCTCGATTTCGGGCCATTCCTCCGATGTTGTTGCCTTCAGGAAGGCGTTCGCTGAGGTGGGGCAGCCGACGAGCGCGATTCTCCTGGGCACCGGGGGTTCGGCGCGAGCCGCCCTGGCCGGTTTCGATGGAGAGGTACACGTATGGGGACGGAGCCCGGCTCGCATCGACGAATTGGCCGGAAGGTACCCGGGCCGGGTATTTCGGTTGCATGATGCGCCGCCAGGTGCCGTGCTGGTGAACTGCACCCCACTCGGCATGACCGGAGAGGAACTCCCTTCCGCCCTTCTCGAATCAGCAGAGGCTCTGATCGACCTCCCCTACGGTCACGGGGAGACACCTGCGGTCTCAGCCGCTCGCCGGGCCGGAATTCCGGTGGTGGATGGGTATCGGTTCCTGGCGGTGCAGGCTACTGAGTCATTCCGCTGGTGGACAGGGGTCGAGGTGGATATCGATACCATGGTTGATGCTGCCAGAAATGGCTAAAGGATGATCCAGTGGAGCCGAAGTTTTGGTTACGCCTCTTTCATCAAGGAGTGGAGCGACAGATGACCCTTTCAGGTAACTTAGGATTTGTGCCTCTCGATGAGGTGCTCCGGCTCCTTACGCGTGCCGGAAACGAAGGTGTTGTAGAGATCACCAATCGTGACACCAGCGGGCGAATTTTTGTGAATGGCGAAGGTATCGGCCTAGCCACCACCTTCGACGACATCGACTTGAAGGACCACCTGGTCAGCTCGGGCTATCTGTCTCCGGCCGACGCAGCCGGCTCCAGCGGTGTCCCGTTCAACGAAGACCTCGTAGCCCTCATTCGGGAAATGACCGTCGAGAGCATCTACCGGATGGACGGCGACGAAGCTGATTTCGCGGTGGTCAGGGACCTGACCAGCCCCTACGCCTCATCCGAGCCGTTCGATCTCGAGCGAATCCTCGACGACAGTCGCAAGCGCGCCGACGAATGGGAAAGGGTGACCAAGCGGATCCCGGACCTCGAGGAGACACTGAAGATCAACCGGTCTTTGTCACGGGAGACCGTCGAACTCGACCGCGAGTCGTGGCGCCTGCTGAGCGAACTCGGCGGCGGTGCCTCGGTCAAAGAACTGGCCACTGCCCTGGGAACTACCACCTACGCAGTTGCGAATGTCGCCGGCGCCATGGTCGATAACGATCTCCTGGTGCTGGGTGACGGTGCCGCCGGGGTTGGCCCCTCCTATGATGCCGCCGCGGCCCACGAGGTGAGCACCGTGCCCGTCTATGAAGACGAGACTGTCTCACCGGTAGAGGACGAGGTCGACCCGGATCGTTCCTGGTGGGACGAGCCTGAGAACGAGCCCTCAGTTGACGCCGACACGGACGAAACGGCCGACCAGCCGCCAGCAGCGGCAGAAGTCGAAGCTGAAGCCGATGGCGCCGCCGAGGACGTCGACGCCGACGAAGCCGATGTCGACGATGCCGAAGACACCGAAGCGTTCCTGGAGAAGGTCTTTTCTGAGGTGAGCAGCGAGACCCCTGAAGAGGACGGCCACGGTTTGATGCGTCGCCGCCGCATGGGTTCGATACTTCGCGAGCTCGGCGAAGAATAACCTCCCGGTCCTCGGTCTCAGCCTGACAGCGGCTAACTTCGGAATCCGTGACAATCACGCTCGCTGCATTTGTCGGGGCAGTAATCGGCCTCGTCGCTCATGACCTTGCCGCCCAGGCGCTGAAAGACCAACCGCTGCGACCCCTGGTCGGTACATGTCCTGGCTGTGGCCACCGTCGGGGATGGTTTCGATTCGGGTGCCCCCAATGCGGGCGGAGACTGCTTCGCGAAGCCGTAGTGGTTGTAGCGACTGCCGTAGTCGCCGTTGGGTTTGTCAATGCCGTTGGCACCGGATGGGCGCTGTTCCCCTATGCCGGGTTCCTCCTGTTGACCGCGGCTCTGATGCTCACCGACATCGACGATATGCGAATCGTCGACAGGCTCAATATCCGTGGTTCCGTTCTTCTGGTTGCAGGTTTGGGGGTGGTTGCCCTGTCAACAGGCGAATCGGCAGCGTTCTGGCGTAGCGTGGGGGGAGGGGCAGCGTATCTCGGCGGCGCCTTCGTTCTCTTTGTGGTGGCCCGCGGTAACGGTTTTGGCGCCGGAGATGTGAAACTCGCCCCGCTTCTCGGCGTATTCACCACGTTCCTGGCATGGATCATCCTGGGTCGATCGGTGGTCGCCACCGCCTTCATCGGGGGGATACTCGCCGTGATTGTGCTGGTCTTCTCGGAAGCCAAACGAGACACCGAACTGCCGTACGGGCCGGCGATGATCCTGGGGGCATGGCTTTCGATCATCTCACACGGGATTAGCACGTTCTGAATTACGTCGTAGCATTCCGACCATGCTCCGATTCTTAACTGCAGGCGAATCACACGGCCCCGGCCTGGTGACGATTGTCGAAGGTCTGCCCAAGGGCCTCGATTTCGCTGTCGAAGGTCTCGACCGGGAGCTCGAACGCCGACGTCTCGGCCACGGTCGCGGCGGCCGCATGAAGGTCGAAACAGACGCGGTCGAGATCATCGGGGGTATCAGGCACGGCAGGACTCTTGGATCTCCCGTGGCTGTGGTGGTACGCAACTCGGAAGCCGAAAAGTGGTCACGACAGATGGCGGTGACACCGATAGATGAGCCCGTTGGACGCGTTACCAGGCCCCGACCCGGCCACGCCGATCTCGCCGGGATGGTCAAATACGACACCGAAGATGCCCGCGACGTGTTGGAGAGGGCATCAGCCCGGGAGACGGCTGCCCGGACGGTGGCCGGCTATCTGGCCAAATCACTCCTGAGCAGGGTTCAGATCGAGATAAGAAGCCATGTCGTGTCGATTGGTGAAGTCGCGGGGCACCCGCCCAATTACGAGTTGCCCGATTTCGATGGCGTCGATTCGGATCCGGTCCGCTGCCTCGACCCGGATGCTTCGTCGAAGATGGTCGAGCTGATCGACCGCGCCACGGAAGACAAGGACACTCTTGGAGGCATCTTCGAAGTAGTCGGTTTCGGGCTCCCCATCGGACTCGGGTCCTACGTCCACTACGACCGGCGGATCGACGCCGCCCTTGCAGGTGCGATGATGTCGATTCCGGCGGTGAAAGGCGTAGAGATCGGGGATGGCTATCAGTCGGCCACAAGCAAGGGGTCCTCGGCCCACGATGAGATCGTGCGATCGGACGGCAACATCGGGCGTAGCACCAACCGTGCCGGCGGGGTGGAGGGTGGAGTCAGCAACGGCGAGGTTCTCCGCGTCCGCGCCGCGATGAAGCCCATCTCGACCCTGATGCGGCCGCTACAGACAGTGGACATGGATACCGGCGAAGATGCGGTGGCGGTCCGGGAGAGATCGGACGTGTGTGCAGTGCCTGCCGCCGCAGTGGTCGGCGAGCAGATGGTCGCCTGGGTCGTCGCCTGTGAGGTGATGCGGAAGTTCGGCGGTGACACCGTCGCTGACTTGGTTGCCTCAGCCGGTGAGTACAGATCCCGGGTCGACCGTCGCCTCAAACGATGATTCTCTGGCTGGTCGGAATGATGGGAAGCGGCAAGACGACGGTCGGGCGGCTGGTGGCCGACGCCACAGGCACCGAGTTTCGCGACACCGACGCCGAGGTGGAGACACGTGCCGGCATGACCATTGCCGACCTCTGGGCAGAAGGTGGTGAGGAATTGTTCCGGTCTATCGAAGCTGATGTGATCGTGGAAGCAGCGCGTCGCGACTCTGGCGTGGTCGCCACCGGCGGTGGAGCTGTGACCAACCCTGCCACCAGAGCCCTCATCTCATCGTCGGGCATGGTGATCTGGCTCAGAGCCCAGCCTGGCGAGCTCGTCGACAGATTGACCGGGCTGGAGGGCCGACCGCTGCTCGATGCCTCCGACGATCTCGAGGCCACACTGCGCGACCTTGCGATTCGGAGAAGCGGCAGCTACAGATCTCTTGCCGATCACACTCTCGACGTCGACGGCCGCACTCCGGAAGGCATCGCAGCTGAGATCGAGGGCCTGTGGAAGAGCTGAGAGTCGGAACCTCGCGGGTCCGCATCGTTTCGGGGATCAGGGGCTCGGTCCTCCCCGAGCGAGAAGGTCGGCGACGGGTGGCCATCATCACCCAGCCCGGAGCAAGCCAGCATGCCGTGCGCATCTCAAAGCACCTCAAGGAGAGCGGGCTCGATGTCGACGTGCTTGGAGTCCCAGACCGGGACGAGGCCAAGACCCTCGTCGTTGCCGCCACCTTGTACGAGAGATTCTCCAATATCGGGCTCGGCAGGGAAGACACGGTTGTGGGTGTGGGGGGTGGCGCAGTCACCGACCTCGCGGGTTTCGTGGCGGGGACCTGGATGAGGGGGGTGGAGGTGGTTCATTTCCCTACCACACTCCTTGCCGCCGTCGACGCATCGATCGGGGGAAAGACCGGGGTCAATCACACCGGCAAGAACCTGGTGGGCGTTTTTTGGGATCCATCCCTCGTGGTCATCGATATCGACATCCTGGAAAGGCTTCCCACAGCACTGGTCCGGGAGGGGATGGCAGAAGCTCTCAAGGCGGGCCTGATTGGTGATGCGTCACTCGTCGAGCTGATCGAAAGCGACGGCATCGACGCACCCCTGGAGAAGGTCGTCCCGGCGGCAATACAGGTAAAGGCGCATTATGTGGGAGAGGATCCCCGGGAGGCCGCAGGGCGGGCGATGCTCAATTTCGGGCACACTGTCGGTCATGCAATCGAGTTCGCCTCGTCGCTGAGCCACGGGTCAGCTGTCGGAGTGGGGATGGTCGCGGCGGCGGCGGTCTCGGAGGTGGATGTTGGGTTCAGCGAAAGGGAGAGAGTTGTAGATGCAATCGCCGGGACCGGCCTGGAGACCTCGGTGGCGGGGCTCGATCGGGTCCGGGTCCGTGACCTGATCGGAGTGGACAAGAAGCGAGATGGCACCGGCGTGCGCATGGTTCTTCTCGAAGCAGTGGGTGAGCCAACTCTTCGTCATACGGGTGAAGACTCCATTGCCCTCGCGTTGGAGGCGATAGGCCTTTGACGCAGGTACCGTCAGCGCCCTGAACTTATGAGGATTTACCGATGATCAGCACAAATGACGTAAGGCCGGGCATGGCGCTGCAACTCGATGATGGGCTCTTCACCATCATCGAGTACCAGCACGTCAAACCGGGCAAAGGCAAGGCATTCGTCAGGATGAAACTCAAGAAGGTCGAGACCGGCCAGGTCATGGATCGGACTTTCCGCGCCGACGAGAACGTCGACCAGGCAATCATCGACAGGAGCGAATACCAGTATCTCTACCGCGACGATGTCGGATTCCACTTCATGAACCTCCAGGACTACGGACAGATCGCGGTAGGGCCGGATGAGGTGGGTAACGCCGACAAGTTCATGGTGGAAGGAGCTGTTGTGAGCCTTGCGATTCACAATGGCACCCCCATAGGCGTTGAACTACGGCCGTCGGTCGAGCTCGAAGTGACCTATGCCGAGCCGGCAGTCAAAGGCGACACCAGGACCGGCGCCTCCAAGCTGGTCACAACCGAGTCGGGACACGAAGTCCAGGTACCCCTGTTCATCGAGCAGGGCGATCGGATAAGGGTCGATACCCGCACTGGTGACTACCAGACCCGGGTATGAGCGACGCCGCGGCTCACCCGACCATCCCGGCGCGGGTGACGGCGTCAGAGCTTGCGAAAGCCATAGGAGTTGACGTTTCGGCAGTCCAGGTAGTGCTCGCTTCCCGGGAGGAGCCGGACAGCCCGGATGATGTCCTGGACGCCAGGCTCGCCACAGAGGTGGCCAGCACTCTCGGACATGAGATAGAAGTCGAGCCCCGTGATCTGGCTCTGGAGTGCCTCTACGAGATCGACAGCCGCTCGCCCGAAGAGATGCGGGCGGGCCTTCCCCCACGTGTGCAGAGGATGGTGAGCGGTGTCGTCACAGGTGCGGAGTCACTGGACGCTGACATCGAAGGTGCATCGGAACACTGGTCGGTGGCGCGGATGCCTCTGATCGACCGGGCGATCCTCCGTCTCGGTTTGTGGGAACTGCGCAACGACCCCGACACTCCGACAGCTGTTGTCGTTTCCGAGGCCGTCCGCCTCGCCAACGTCTACTCCACCGGGCGCAGCGGTGCGTTCGTGAACGGTGTCCTCGCCACTCTCGCCAAATCGGCGCGACCCCGGTGATCTGATCGCAGCGCTGGTCGGGGCACTAGCCTCACCGTCGATGCCGAACGGTTTTGCCCAGTCCGACGGAGAGCAGATCTATTTCGAACTCTGGGGAACCACGGGTGACGTATTGGTCCTCGGTCATGGCATGGGGGGAAGTCACGCCGTCTGGTTTCAGCAAGTTGCACATTTCGCCACCGACTACAGGGTGATCACCTGGGATCAGAGAGGTTTTGGCAGGTCGACCCGATCAACCGGGGACATCGGACCGGGCCCCTCGGTTGGAGACCTTCTCCACCTTTTGGACCGTCTCGACATCGACAGGGCCCACATCGTTGGCCAGTCGATGGGAGGATGGTCGGCGCTCGGCTTTGCCATCGATCACCCCGACCGCACCCTGTCGTTGACGCTGGCGGACACTACCGCGGGTCTTTTCACGCCGGAGATCCGTGCCGTGTTGGAGACTATTGGGAGGGACATCGCCGATGGACCTACGCCCGGCCAGCTACCCCTTGGGCGGCATCCAGCGATCGGGGACCAATTGACGGAAGAGGACCTGGCCAAATCGTTTCTCTACTCCCAGATGGGAAGTCTCACCGACCCTCCATCACCGATGGAGATCGTTCCCCTCCTCCTCGCCACGGACCACACCGACCGCGCCGCGGACCTCACCGCACCGACATTGTTCCTCGTCGGTGAGAACGACCCGCTCTTCCCGCCTCCCCTCATCGAGAGAGCAGCCGAGCTGGTCCCCGACAGTCGCCGGATCGTGGTCCCCGACACCGGCCACTCTCCATACTTCGAGAGACCAGAGCTTTGGAACGACCTGGTCGCCAGGTTCTTGGTACGATCCCAACACTGACCGGGAGGCCCATGTCCGTCAAAGAAGTCGTGTCTGGTCTCTACCAGTTGACCAATAGCGGGATCAACGCCTATCTCATCGACGATGGCGACCTTGGCCTGACTCTCATCGATGCAGGGCTCCCCAAGCATGCAGAGGCGTTGGAGCAAGACATCAGGACCATCGGCCGTCAGCCTTCCGACCTCTCCCGAATCCTGATCACGCATGCACACCCGGACCATCTCGGGTCTGCGAAGCACCTGGCCGCGAATGGTGCGCTGATAGGTATCCATCCTGACGACGCCGAGGTTGCGCGGAGCGGCGAGATCGGGCGGACGATGCAGCCAGGACCCGGGTTACTCAACGGAATCCTGTTCAGGCTGGTCATCCGGAAGCGAGCAGAGTGGCCGGCCTTCGAGCCGGATGACGCCCTTACGGACGGCCAGGTGCTCGACATCGCCGGAGGCATCCAGGTACTGCACACGCCCGGCCACACCGCAGGGCACGTGTCACTTCTGTGGAGGAAGGATCGGGGTTTGCTCATCACCGGTGATGCCGCTGCCAACGTGGCAGGGCTCAACTACATGATCGGTTACAACGACCTCGACTTGGGCAAGGCCAGCCTGGCCAGTCTCGCCACGCTCGAATTCGAGGCAGCGGTGTTCGGTCATGGCAAACCGATCCTCTCCGGGGCATCCGCCAAATTCGCATCAAGATTCGGATAGTCCTCTCGTGGGTCTCTTCGAAGATCGCCTTTCCGAACTGGGGCTCGAATTGCCGCCGGAGATCAGTCCACCTCCCGGCGTGGTCCTTCCATTCGCGTTCGTCATGATCCGTGGAAGTCGGGCGTTCGTGTCCGGTCACGGTCCTCAAATGCCTGATGGTCGCATTGCGCCGCCGTTCGGTCAGGTAGGAACGGATGTGTCGATCGAGGAGGCCGTGGAAGCGGCACGTCTAACCGGCCTATCCATGCTCGGTTCACTAAGGCGGTCGCTCGGGAGCCTCGACCGTATTGCCGGCTGGCTGCGGGTCTTCGGCATGGTCAACTCGGCTCCGGGATTCGACCGTCAACCGACGGTCATCAACGGTTTCTCCGACCTGATTCTCAACCTCTTCGGGCCCGAGGTGGGACGTCACGCCCGTTCCGCGGTGGGGATGGCTGCCCTGCCGTTTGGGATCCCCGTCGAGATCGAGGCCGAAGTCGCCATCGAGGTCTGACTCCGGGCGCAGCGGTGCCTCCGTGAAGGTGTCCTCGCCACTCTCGCCAAATCGCCGCGTTCCCGGTGATCTGATCGCATCGGGATCGCGCTAGGCTGTTCCCAACCTTTAAGGACGGTCCAGTGAGGCCGGGAAGGAAATGATGCCCCACAGCGGCACAGAATCGGTGCTGGCCTGATGCCCCAGATCATGAGCGACGAGGATGTCGACCGCGCGATTCGGCGTATCGCACACGAGATTATTGAGCGCCATCGCGGCGTCTCCTCGGTGGCATTGATAGGCATTCGCACCCGGGGAATCGACCTCGCCAATTCTCTGGCTGAAGCGATCGAAGAGTTTGAGGATTCCGTCGTCCCCATCGGCGAGCTCGACGTCAGGGGTCATCGTGACGACATCGACGGCGACGGCGGGCCCGGCGACGTTGCAACCTCGATTCCATTCGAGATCAACGGAATGTCGCTGGTGTTGGTCGACGACGTCCTCTACACCGGAAGGACCGTGCGCGCCGCCCTCGACGCCATCTCCGAGATCGGTAGGGCTGACAAGATCGAATTGGCCGTGCTGATCGACCGGGGCCATCGCGAGCTTCCTGTGCGCGCCGACTACGTGGGCAAGAACGTGCCGACCGCTTCACGGGAGCGGATCGCCGTGCATGTGCCCGAAGTCGATGGTGACGGGGGAGTCTGGATCGAGCGGGGGGACGACTGACATGTCGCTATTCGATATCGCGAGCTTGACTCCTCCCCGGATCCTGGAGATTCTCGACCGGGCAGAGACCATGGCTGAGGCCTCACCTCAGGGCTTCAACGGCAAGACGATCGTTCCGATGTTCTTCGAGCCGTCCACCCGCACCCGGATGTCATTTGATCTTGCTGCCTCCCGACTCGGAGCTGACCTGATCGTCTTCGACCACGAGACCTCATCGGCGACGAAGGGCGAGACACTCCGGGACACCGCCCGGACCGTCGGGGCGATGGGCCCCGACCTTCTGATCGTTCGCCATGAGAACGCTGGGGCGCCCGAGGCGGTGGCGCGCTGGTCCGGGGTGCCGGTGGTCAATGCGGGAGACGGACGCCACGCCCACCCCACCCAGACCCTCGCCGACCTGTACACGATACGGCGCCATTTCGGCGGCTTCGATGGCCTGAAGGTGGGCATGGTAGGCGACATCGTCAACAGCCGGGTTGCCCGCGGCCTCCTCAGCGCGCTCCCTGCGCTCGGCGCCGGCGTCATCGCGGTTGGACCCGCCACTTTCCTTCCCCGGCACGGTGACTGGGATGTGGACTGCGCCGGTGACCTCGACGCGGTTCTCGGGGAGCTGGACATCGTCTACCTGCTCCGGGTGCAGAAAGAACGGGGCGGAGGGCTCGGTTTTCCCTCCGACGCCGAATACCACCGGAGGTTCGGCCTCAATGACAACCGGGCTGACATGATGAAGCCGGAGTGTGTCGTCATGCACCCGGGCCCGATGAACCGCGGGGTAGAGGTTTCCGATTCACTGGCCGACGGTGAAAGGTCGTTGATTCTCCAGCAGGTGTCGGCAGGGGTTCCGGTGCGCATGTCGGTCATGGCCGGGATTCTCGGGGGCGGGACATGATTGTCGTCGCCGGGGCCCGGGCTCTCACCACAGCGGGATGGCAAGTCTGTGACGTTGCTATCGAGGGTGCGACCGTTGTTGGGGTGGGGGCGGTGGAGCACCAGCCCGACTACATGGTTATCGACAGTTCCGGGTTGATGCTCGGGCCGGGCTTCGTCGACCTGCACACGCATTTGCGCGACCCGGGTCAGACATGGAAAGAGGATATGGCGTCGGGTTCGGCTGCCGCGGCCAGAGGTGGGTTCACGGCTGTTTTGGCGATGCCGAACACCGAACCTGCCATCGATACCGGCGAGATGGTGCGGCGGTGCCGGCACAGAGCTGCAGATACGGCGGTCGTGGAGGTCGGGGTCAGCGGTGCGTTGAGCATGGGGCGCAACGGGGAAGAGATGGCTCACCTCGAAGACATGTACGACGAGGGGGTCCGTCTCTTCACCGACGATGGAGACACTCTCACCGATGGCGGGTTGCTCCGCCGGATCATGATCTACCTGAGCGACCGCGATGATGTTGTCATCGCCCAACACGCTGAGGATCCGGCGATCGCAAGCGGCGGAGACATGCACGAGGGGAGCAAGTCACAGACCCTGGGCCTGGTCGGGCTGCCCGCGTCGGCGGAGGTGGCCGTGATCGCCCGCGACCTGGCGCTGGCAGCCGAAACCGGGGCGCGCTACCACATCCAGCATCTGTCCACCTCCGGTGGAGTCTCACTCGTGCGCCGGGCCAAAGAAGATGGTCTCGAAGTCACGGCTGAAGTGACTCCACATCACCTGATGCTGACCGACGATGATCTCACCTCCCTCGACCCCAATATGAAGATGTATCCGCCGCTGCGATCTCCGGCCGATCGCGAGGCGCTGCTCGCAGCGCTCCACGAAGGAGTCATCGACGCTGTGGCCACCGACCACGCCCCCCACGCCGCAAGTGAGAAAGATGTCCCGTTCGAGGAAGCGCCGCGCGGGGTCATCGGGTTGGAGACTGCCTTCCCGGTGACACTTGCCGCAGCTGATGGCGACCTCGACCTCGTCTTCGACAGGATGAGCATCTCACCGGCCCGAATCGGAGCTTTCCAGAGCCAGGGCCGGCCGGTGGAGGTGGGCTCCCCGGCCAACCTGGTCCTGGTCGACCCCACAGAGTCGTGGGTGGCAGGCAGCTTTGCTTCCCGATCGGCCAATTCACCATTCATCGGCCAGGAATTGAAAGGAAGGGTCGTGGCGACGATTGTTAACGGCGAAGTGGTACATGGAGACGGCAGATGAAACATAGACCGGCCCTTCTGGTCACCTCCGACGGTGAGCTGTTCCGGGGCCACTCGGTCGGAGCCGACGGGATCCGGACCGGTGAGGCAGTGTTCAACACCTCGATGACCGGGTACCTCGAGGTGCTCACCGACCCCTCATACGCGGGCCAGGTGGTGGTGATGACGGCCCCCCATATCGGGAACTACGGGGTGACAGAGACAGACGCACAGGCCGGTCGTCCACATGTCTCAGGGTTCGTCACCAGGGCAATGTCGAGACGAGACTCCAACTGGCGCTCGGAGGGCTCGCTGGGCGACTATCTGGTGAGCAACGATGTAGTCGCGATCTCGGGGGTGGACACCCGCCGTCTCACCCGGCATATCCGGGACAGGGGAGCAATGCCGATTGCCATGGGATCGGAGGCCACGGAAGGCGAGTTGAGAGAGGCGGCAGCAGCCGCCCCCGTCATGTCCGGACAGGACCTGGCGGGGAAGGTCAGTACCCGGGAGGAGTACACCGTTCGTTCGGCGGGTGAAACCCAGGGTACGATCGTGGCTATCGACCTGGGGATCAAGAGGGACATTCTCACGAACCTCACCCTCAGAGACTTCGACGTCGTTGTGGTGCCGTACTCCACTCCAATCGCGAGGATTCTGGATCTGAAACCCGACGGCCTCTTTGTGTCCAACGGCCCGGGAGACCCAGAACCCTTGCATGTGACGACCGAGACGATCAGGGGCCTGATCGGGAAGGTTCCGATATTCGGGATCTGTCTCGGACACCAGGTACTGGGGAGGGCCATCGGGGCCGACACTTTCAAACTGCCTTTCGGTCATCACGGTGGGAACCACCCGGTGCGGAGGATGGAGGACGGAAAGGTAGAGATAACCTCGCAGAATCACGGATTTGCCGTCGACCTGTGGAGCCTCGTCGACGAAGACATCCCCGAACGCGACGGGCTGGTCGGGAGTGAGCTGCTTCCGGAACGGGTGAGCACACCCTACGGCGAGGTGCTGCCGACCCATCAGAACCTCAACGATGGAACAGTCGAGGGGATGCGGCTGCTCGACGCGCCTGCCTACTCGGTCCAATACCATCCCGAGGCCGCTCCTGGCCCCAGGGACGCGTCTCCATTATTCGACGGGTTCGTCGACGCAATTCACAAAGGGGTGACGTGATGCCGGCGCGCACGGACATCCGCTCTATCCTCCTCATCGGATCCGGCCCGATCATCATCGGGCAGGGCTGCGAGTTCGATTACTCCGGCACCCAGGCTGCCAAGGTGCTGCGACAGGAGGGTTACCGGGTGATCCTCGTGAACAGCAACCCGGCGACCATCATGACCGACCCCGAGTACGCCGACGCCACCTACGTCGAGCCGATCACCCCGGAAGTAGTCACCGAGATAATCGCCCGGGAGCGTCCCGATGCACTCCTGGCAACGCTTGGCGGACAGACCGCTCTCAATGTTTCGTCCACTCTCGCCCGCACCGGCGTGTTGCAGCGCCACAACGTGGAGATGATCGGCGCCGGTCTCGAAGCGATCGAAAAGGCAGAGGATCGGGGCCTTTTCAAATCGACCATGGAAGAGGCCGGCCTCGAGTGCCCGCGCGCCGGTTATGCGCGTTCGATGGGAGAGGCGATGAATATCGCCCGGGACATCGGGTACCCGGTGATGGTACGCCCGTCATACATCCTCGGTGGTGGCGGCACCGGACTTGCCGACAACGAGGAAGACTTCATTGCGGTTGCCCGGTACGGGCTGGAGATGTCACCAGTGTCGGAGATCCTCGTCGAGGAGTCCGTTTTCGGCTGGAAGGAGTTCGAACTCGAGGTGATGCGCGACTGCAAGGACAACGCCGTCATTGTCTGCTCGATCGAAAACCTCGACCCGATGGGAGTTCACACCGGGGACTCGATAACGGTGGCGCCGATCCAGACACTGTCCGACCGGGAGTATCAGGACATGCGGGAGGACGCGATAGCGGTGCTCCGTGCCATCGGCGTGGAGACGGGTGGATCCAACGTCCAGTTCGCCGTCGACCCCGAAACCGGCAAGCGCCTCGTCATCGAGATGAACCCGAGGGTTTCCCGATCATCTGCGCTTGCTTCCAAGGCAACCGGTTTCCCTATCGCCAAGATCGCAGCCTTGCTCGCGGTCGGGTACACCCTCGACGAGATAGCCAACGACATAACCCAGGCGACGCCGGCGTCATTCGAGCCCGCCCTCGACTATGTCGTGGTGAAGATCCCCAGGTTCGACTTCGACAAGTTCCCGTCCGCCCCGCGCAAGCTCGGCACTTCGATGCGCAGCGTTGGCGAGGCAATGGCGATTGGCCGGACGTTTCCCGAAGCCCTGCAAAAGGCGCTCCGGAGCCTTGAGAACGGGCACTCCGGGCTGAACGCCGAACCTAACGAGGAGGGCCTCCGCCAGCTTTCTGAAGCGGACCTGGGCCGCCGGGTCGTCGAACCGACTCCTGATCGGATATTCGCAGTGGGTGAGGCACTGCGACGCGGGTGGAGTGTCGACCGGCTCAGTGAGCTCTCGTCGATCGACCCCTGGTTCATCGATCAGATGGCAGAGATAGTCGAGGTACGTCATGAACTGGTCGATGACCCATCCGACATGGCGTTACTGGCCGAGGCGAAACGATACGGATTCTCCGACGTCCAGATCGCCTACCTGACCGAAACCACACCGGAGAATGTCCGCTCGATCAGGGAAGCGGCGATGATCCGCCGCACCTATCAGCGGGTGGACACCTGCGCCGCAGAGTTCGTCGCCAGGACCCCGTACATGTACGGAACGTTCGAAGAAGAATCAGAGGTCGTCGAGGCCGAGCGGCCCAGGGTGTTGGTTCTCGGGTCCGGGCCCAACCGAATCGGACAGGGCATCGAGTTCGACTACTGCTGTGTCCACGCCTCTTTTGCGCTGCGTGATGCGGGCTACGAGACAGTGATGGTGAACTGCAATCCCGAGACCGTCTCCACCGACTACGACACCTCGGACCGGCTCTACTTCGAGCCTTTGACTATCGAAGACGTCCTCGATGTCATCGACGCGGAGAAGCCAGAAGCAGTGATCGTCCAGCTCGGTGGGCAGACCCCGCTCAATCTCGCGGCAGCCCTCGAGGCGGCCGGGGTCAACGTGGCCGGCACCTCGTCGACATCCATTGCCCTCGCGGAGGATCGTGAGCAGTTCAGTGAGATCTGCGCCAACCTCGGCCTTCGCCAGCCTTCTGGAGGCACCGCCCGCTCAGCTGCCGAGGCACTCGATGTGGTCGACCAGGTGGGATTGCCGGCGATGGTCCGTCCCTCGTTCGTGCTCGGGGGCCGCAAGATGCGTGTTGTCTATTCGGTGGAGGAACTCGGTGTGTACGTGCGCGAGATCTACGGAGACGCCGACCCCGAAGTCGTAGGGGCGCCGATACTGATCGACCGCTTTCTCGAATCAGCCGTCGAAGTCGATGTCGACGCCGTCTTCGACGGCTCCGAGCTTTTGTTGGGCGGGATCATGGAACACGTCGAAGAGGCCGGGATCCACTCGGGGGACTCGGCTTGTGTGACGCCGCCTCCGACATTGTCCGGTGAGGCGATGAAGGAGATTCTCAAGGCAACCCGGGACCTTGCGGCCGCCCTCTCCGTCCGTGGCCTGATCAACATCCAGTTCGCGGTAAAAGGCGACGAGATCTTCGTAATCGAGGCCAACCCCCGGGGAAGCCGCACCATCCCCTTCATTTCCAAGGCGACGGGTGTGCTGCTAGCCCGGGTGGCCACGAGGGTGATGATGGGCGCGACCATCGAAGAGCTCCGGGCGGAAGGGATGATCCCCGAGCACACCACGCCGCCATTTGTGGCGGTGAAGAACGCTGTGCTCCCATGGGACCGTTTCCCTGAAGAGGACTCTGTCCTCGGCCCGGAGATGAAGGCGACCGGCGAGGTGATGGGCATCGGAGAGGATTTCGGCACCGCCTACGCCAAAGCCCTCCTGGGCGGTGGCCGGATCCTCCCTGACCGGGGGAGGGTGTTTGTGTCGTTCGCCGACCGGGACAAGCCAACCGGGCTCGCTGTGGCCCAGGCATTTGTGATGCTCGGCTTTGAATTGGTGGCCACTCCCGGCACTGCCCGCTATCTCAGCCATCACGCCATCGACGCGGAGGTCGTCCCCAAAATCGGTGATGGGCCTGACGACGTTGCCCAGCGGCTCGACAACGGCGAGATCCAGCTGGTGATCAACACCCCCCGTGGCGGCAAGGCCCGCACCGACGGTAGGACCATCCGCCAGGCGGCGCGGGGTCATCAGGTTCCTTGTGTGACCACGGTCCGGGGAGGCCTTGCGGTTGCCCGCAGCCTCCGCGCCGGGCCTGGTGCGATCAATCGGCCGAGGAGCCTTCAGGAGTGGCATCGTTGAGGATGGAGACCCGGCTCGGCCCGATCACCATGAGGTCCCCTCTGGTGGCTGCCTCGGGAACAGTGGGTTCGGTCTGGGAGTGGGCGACCGTCGCCGACGTCGGTGTTTATGGCGCGGCGGTGGCGAAGTCGGTATCAGCAACACCCTGGGAAGGGAGGCCGGCGCCGAGAATTGCCCCGGCGGGTCCTGGAATGCTCAACGGGATCGGCATCCAGAATCCGGGCATCGTCTCCTGGGTGACCGACATGGCGGACCGTCTGAAGGTTTGCGACGTTCCGATCTGGGGGTCCGCCGTGGGAGAAACTGTCGCCGGGTTCGTCGAGGTGGCCGTGGGTGAGGAGTCGGCGGGAGTTGCTGCTGTCGAGGTCAACCTCTCCTGTCCCAACCTCGAGGAGGGCCACATTTTCGCCCTCGACGCAAGACTCTCCTCCGAAGTCATCAGCGAGGTTGTGGCCGCGGTGAACGTCCCGGTTGGGGCAAAGCTCTCCCCGGCTGCACCGGACATAGTTGCCATCGCCGAGGCGTGTATCGACGCCGGAGCAGACTTCCTGACATTGACCAACACCGCACCGGGCTTCGGTGTCGACCTTTCCCTCGCGGCCCCGAAACTCTCCGGTGGCGTCGGCGGCTATAGCGGGCCCGGGCTGAAGCCGATATCGCTGCGCTGCGTTTACGAGGTCGCCAGGGCGTTCCCCGGGTTTCCTGTCGTCGGCTGCGGTGGGGTCACGTCCGGGGAAGACGTGGTGGAGTACTTGATGAGCGGAGCTACTGCCGTCGGATTGGGAACGATACATTTCGCGGAGCCGCGTGCAGGCAAACGAATCGACAGAGAGATGCGAAGAGTGATGAAGAAACTTGGATTCAGCGGTGTGACTGAAATCGTCGGAGCGGCTGTCTCATGACCGGGATTCTGGTTGCACTCGACCTGCCCAGTGTTGACGCCGCGGTGGGCATGGCACATTCGGTCAAAGCCCATGTAACCGGATTCAAGGTCGGCCTGGGCTTGCTCCACGGCGAGCCCAACTCCGTGGAGCGGGTCGCGGAGGTCGGTCTTCCGGTGTTCGTGGATGCGAAGCTGCACGATATCCCCGCCCAGGTGGAATCGGCCGCCCGGGCGCTGGGACGCAGGGGGGCGCGCTGGGTGACCGCCCACATCCCGGGGGGTGCCTCGATGCTGGAGGCTGCCGTCGCAGGGCTGGCAGAGGGCTCTGCCGGTGGTGCCGGGATTCTCGGGGTCAGTGTGCTCACAAGTCTCGGCGGAGAAGATCTCACCGACATCGGGGTGATTGGGCCACCGGAGAGGGCAGTCGAGCGCCTCGTCCACATCGCGGAGGCAATCCCTATCGAAGGGGTTGTGTGCGCGGTGCGCGAGGTATCCGTCGTCAGACAGGTCTCCACACGGCTCATCACGGTCACCCCCGGGATCAGACCGGCCGGTGTCGGCGATCACGACCAGAAGCGGACCGCCACCGTGAGAATGGCCCTCGAAGCCGGGTCGGACTATCTCGTCGTGGGCAGAGCGATCACCGCAGAGGATGATCCGGTCCGGGCTGCTGCGGCGATGGCCAAAGAAATCGCTGCCGAAACGATGGTTTAGCCCGCATTACAAAGAGGTAAACAACTAACGTCGTATTACCAAACGGGAGCAAGATATTGCCTACTCCACCCAAATTGACACCAGAACAACGCCAGGCGGCATTGAAAAAGGCAGCCGAAGTGCGCCGGGCACGAGCCGAGGTCAAGGAACTACTCAAGACCGGTTCCATGAGCATCACCGAACTGTTCGAAAAGGCTGACCGCGACGAAGCCATCGGAGGGATCAAGGTCGAGCGCCTCATAGCTGCGATGCCGGGCATGGGGAAGGTCAAAGCGATGCGTTTGATGGAGTCTGTAGGGATCGCCGATAACCGCCGCCTGCGCGGGTTGGGGGACCGGCAGAGAGAGGCGCTCCTCAAAGAGTTCAGTTGAGGACACCCGGGCGGCTGTTTGTCGTCTCAGGCCCATCCGGTTCGGGAAAGTCCAGTCTCATCACCGCTATTCTCCGAGAGGCCGATGTCGACTTCTCGGTCTCTGCGACGACCAGGTATCCACGTCCCGGGGAGATTGATGGCCGTCACTACCACTTCGTAACCCGGAAGCAGTTCGAGGAGATGATCGAGAACGGTGAGCTGCTCGAATGGGCCGAGTACAACAATCATTTGTACGGCACTCCTGGCCTTCCTATCGCAGATGCCAATGCACGCGGACGTGACGTACTCCTCGATATCGAGATCAAGGGCGCCCGCCAGGTGAAAGAGGCACGGCCCGATGCGATCATGGTCTTCATCGCAGCACCATCGATGGAAGAGCTGGAGAAAAGGCTGCGGGCCCGGGGCGACACCAGTGACGATGACATTGCGGATCGGCTCGAAATCGCTTCCAGCCAGCTTGCGGAGGCCGGTGACGTGTTCGATCACATACTGGTCAACGACAGATTCGAACTGGCGGTCGAAGAGCTCTTGACTCTTATTACCAGCGGCCAATGAGGTATCCTGTACCAATCCACCCTCTGAGAAGGAACCAATGAAAATCGAAGAAGTCATCGATCAGATCGGCAACCGGTTCGCCACGGTTGTTGTCTCGTCGCGCCGGGCACGCCAGATCAACGCGTACTTTCACCAGTTGGGAGACGGCTACGGCAGTTACGTGCCACCGCAGGTTCATTCTCTGTCCCGCAAGCCACTGACCATTGCCATGGAAGAGATCGCAGAAGGCAAAGTGGCAGTGGAGACAGTCGAGTCCTGATGCTCGGCGGACGGCGGGTTGTACTCGCCGTGACCGGGGGCGTTGCGGCTTACAAGTCGGCCTATCTCGCGCGCCGGCTCGTCGAAGCGGGCGCCGATGTCAAAGTGGCCATATCATCTTCGGCCGGCGAATTCGTCGGGCCCCAGACCTTTGCTGCGATCATAGGTGAACAACCCTATTTGGACCTCTTTGGTTCCGATGATGTCTCACCCCACACCAGCCTCGCCCGCTGGGCTGAAATTGTCATAGTCGCTCCGGCGACGGCAGCCACCCTTGCCCGGGCCGCCAGTGGGTTGTCGGAAGACCTGATCTCGGCTCTTCTCATCGCGACCAAAGCCCCTGTCCTGTATGCGCCTGCCATGCACACCGAGATGTGGGAGCACCCGGCGACAATCCGCAACGTGAACGTCCTCCGCGAGGATGGGAATCACTTCGTCGGGCCCGACGAGGGCGAGCTCGCCGGGGGTGATGTCGGGGTGGGCCGGGTTGCCGAACCGGAAGAGATCGTCGCTGCCGCCAATTCGATCCTGGGGGCTGGTGGATCCGGCCTTTCAGTGCTGGTCACCGCCGGTGGCACCCGCGAGCCAATCGACCCGGTTCGCTACATCGGAAACAGGTCAAGCGGAAAAATGGGCCACGCGATTGCATCTGAGGCCGCGAGGCGGGGTTATCAAGTGACACTGGTGACTACATCCGACCTGCCGGTGAACGGCGCGGTCAAAGTAGTCAGCGTCGAGACCGCGGACCAGATGCAGTCAGCCGTCGACGGGATCACCGCGGACTTTGCGGTCATGGCAGCGGCCGTGGCCGACTTCAAACCCGAAGCCAGCGCCCGGACCAAGCTCGCCCGGGCCGACGGACTGGAGTCGATCCCTCTTACCCCAACCCCGGACATCCTCGCCTCTGTTGTGGCACGCGATGACGCTCCGTTCACCGTCGGGTTCGCCGCGGAGACCGGGGGAGTGGAACGTGCAGTGGAGAAGGCGAAACTGAAGAAGGTCGATCTCCTCGTCTACAACGACGTGACCCAGGAGGGTTCCGGATTCGGCACTGACACCAACCAGGTGTCATTCATCGACGCCGATGGGAACGTCGATCCCCGCCCGATGATGTCCAAAGAGGCGGTAGCGGTCGCTCTCTGGGATCGTATTGAAACCCTTGCAGTTTCGGCGAACTAAGGTCTGGTTCCGATGAACGCTTGGTCTTTTTCTTCTGAGTCTGTAACAGAGGGGCATCCGGACAAGGTCGCCGACGCGATTTCGGACTCCATTCTCGACGCGACACTCGCCATCGAGCCGAAGGCAAGGGTCGCCTGCGAGGTCCTCGTCACCAGGCGGCTTGCCCTCATCGCCGGTGAGATCGGAGGCTTGCCCCGTGATCGGTGGCCCGATATTGATTCGATTGTGCGAGAGACCGTGTTGAACATCGGGTATGACGGATTCGACGAAGATTTCGACCCCAACACGATCGAGGTCATGGACCGGGTCAACATTCAGAGCATCGATATCGCACAGGGTGTGGATCGCGAGTCGGGTGCAGGCGACCAAGGGCTCATGTTCGGATTTGCGGTCGAAGAGGCCGATGAGCACATGCCACTGCCAATCTATCTTGCTCACAGACTCGCCGAACGGTTGGCCGAGGTACGCAAGACCGGGAAAGTCGATTACTTGCTGCCTGACGCCAAGACCCAGGTCAGGGTGCGATACGAGGACGGGCGACCGGTGGCTGTGGAGAAGATTCTGATTTCCTCACATCACACGGCGAATGTCACTTCCGACGATATCAGGGAAGAGGTCTTCGAGGTGGTGGTGGCGCCCGTCATCCCCCAGGTGTGGCTGCCCGATGGCCCACCGGAGTTCGTTTTCAATCCGAGCGGGCAATTCACCATAGGTGGGCCGGTCGGCGACACCGGGCTGACCGGTCGCAAGATCATCGTTGACACCTACGGCGGTTACGCACGTCACGGTGGGGGAGCGTTCTCGGGCAAGGACGCGACAAAAGTGGACCGATCGGCTGCCTACGCAGCCAGGTGGGCCGCCAAGAACCTGGTCGAGGCCGGGGCTGCGCAGAAACTGGAGATCCAGCTCTCCTACGCGATAGGTGACCCTCTGCCCTTCTCGACACACGTGGAGACGTTCGGCACCGAGCGGGTCTCCCGCCAGCGGATCGAAGCTGCCGTCCAGGAGATTTTCGACTTCAGGCCGGCTTCCATCATCGAGGCCCTGCAGCTCACCACACCTGGCTTTGTCCGAACCACCGCATATGGCCATTTCGGGAGACCCGAGTTCAGTTGGGAGAGACTCGACCGGGTCGACGAGATCAAGAGCGCACTCGACCTATAACCGGAGTACCAGCTGCTCAAGTCGTCCCGGCGGTCCCCACTTTCTCGGTGGATGCGGGGTTTTGGTATTCGGTGCCCTCACACCTCGGCAAGGACCTCCGGGTCGGCTCCATTGTGAGGGTTCCGCTTGGTGGGCGCCGGGTGCGCGGCTATGTGGTCGCTCTTCACCCCCAACGTGAAGGAAAGCTCAAAGATGTTCTCGGGGTGTCAGGTGACTCTCCAGTGTTCGATTCCGAGCTCCTCGAGGCGCTGCGCTGGGCTTCCAATCATTACGTAGGCCCGATGTCGGTGCTCCTGGACAAGTCGGCACCACCCACCCTTCCGGGAAAGCTCGAGAGGATCGATCCACCCGCATACGAAGACCGGCGCGGAGACTTCCCGATCAGGGAGTTTGTCGATGCCGCCGTCGCCGGTCGGCGGAGACCGATCACCGCCTTTGTGGCCCATTGGACTGATGCCGACTGGAAGAAGATGCTGGCTCCCGTTGCCGCCTCGCAGCGGAGTGGCCTGGTGTTGGTACCGACGGTGCGAGAGGCAGGCGAGATCTTCGCAACCCTCAACGATGCATATCCTGGGCGGGTTGTGCTTCTTCCCGACGGAAACGGCTCTGATGTGACTGCCGGCTGGGAACGGGCCAACTCCGGCCCGACCATTGTCATCGGCACACCGCGAGCCGCATACTGGACGATCCACGACCTGGCTATTGCCTTTATCTTCGAGGAGGGGCGCAGGGCGATGAAAGATCGGCAAACCCCGACGGTGCATGTGAGGGATCTGATGCGGACCCGGTCGAGGATCGAGGGTTTTGCCCTGGCCTTCGTCGGTCCGACCCCGAGTGTGGAATTGATCGCGGCAGGTGCAGAAGTGGTTCAACCACGGCGTCCATGGGGGCTGGTCGAGGTTGTCGACCGCAGTGAGGACCCTCCGGGCAGCGGCTTTCTCTCCGAGCGCTCACTCGCCGGCTTGCGCTCCGTGGTCGCCCGGGGGGAGCGGGCATTCGTGTTCACCCACATGCGGGCCGGCGATGCCTCAGCACGTTGTGTGTCATGCCGGGCGATTCGTCTGTGCAGTCGTTGTGGGTCTCATCTGGGTCGCAATGCGGAGTGCCGCCGCTGCAGTGAAACAACCCGGGACTGCCGAAAGTGTGGCGGTTCGAGCTTCGAGTCGATGGGGACGATCCCATCCCGGCTGGTCAAAGAGATTGCATCCAGGGTCGGCGCCGACCATGTGGCTGAGGCAGGAGGCGATGCCCTGATCACCGTCGGCACCGAACGCGACCTGGCCGGGCTTTCCGGACTGACGATGGCCGTTGCCGTCGACCCCGATGCCCTCATTCACGGCCAGAATTACCGGTCATCCGAAGAAGCGTTACGGATTCTGGCGCGCCTGGTGGGGGCCGTTGGCAGGAGCCGGGGATATCGGACGATTTTGCAAACGTCAGATCCGGGATCGGGACTGATCTCGGCCTTGCGGAGAGGTGAGCCGGTACCGTACCTCGAGGAAGTCCTCGCCCGCCGGGCCAGGGATGGTTTCCCGCCGGCGAGCGAGATGATGGCTATCGAGTCTCGGGGCGTTCCGCCCGCCACCGTAACCGAGGCATTGCGGGAACTGGCAGTGGGGATGGTGATGGGACCCGTGGAGGTGAACGATCGCCACCGGTGGCTGCTCCAGGGCGACCTCCGCCAGGTTAAGCAAGGTCTTCGCAAGACGATCCAAAAGCTCAGGGATGGGGGAGCCACGATAAGAGTCGACGCCGACCCCATCGATCTGTAGTGCTCCCTCGGGTCGCTACCCTCACCTCCTAACTGAAACGACCTCTGGACAGGCAATGGCTCTCTATCCGATCAGAACATATGGCGATCCGGTGCTCCGGATGACGCCGAAGCCCGTCGAAGACATCGACGGCAAGATCGCGACTCTGGTTGCGGACATGATCGAGACGATGTACGACGCGCCCGGCGTTGGCCTCGCCGCCAACCAGATCGGTGTGATGAAACAGATCGCGGTATTCGACGCCCAGGACGACCTCGGCCCAAGGGTGATGATCAACCCGGAAATTCTCGAGCTATCCGGAGAATGGAACTACGAAGAGGGGTGTCTGTCGGTGCCCGGATACTCATGGGAGATAACGCGACCTGGTTTCGCCCGGGTCAGAGCGCTCGACCTCGAGGGCAACGAAGTCGAGTACGCCGGGGACGGTGTGCTCGGCCGAGTGCTCCAGCACGAAATCGGCCATCTCCACGGCGGTCTCCTCATCGATGTGCTCGACAAACGTGCCAAGAAACAGGCCCTCAAAGACTTGAGGGACGAGGCGCTGGGTCTGGCCCGTTTCGAATGACAAGGGTCGCCTTCCTGGGCACTCCGCAAGCGGCCGTCCCCACGCTCCAAGCGTTGTCAGCAGAATTCGAGGTCGGATTGGTCATCACCCAGCCCGACAAGCCCAAGGGCCGCTCGGGCACACCGCAACCGGCCCCGGTGAAGGAGGCGGCGCTCGGTCTCGGGGTGGAAGTGGCACAGCCTGGCTCACACGACGAGCTCGAGGCGGCACTGACAGATCGGGAGCCGTTCAGCGTGGCTGTGGTCGTTGCATACGGCAGGATCATCCGCCCGGAAGCCCTTGAATTCCCTGATGCCGGGATGCTCAACGTTCACTTCTCGCTCCTGCCGCGCTGGCGCGGAGCGGCTCCGGTCAGCCGGGCTCTAATCGAAGGCGACACCATGACCGGTGTGACCATCATCAAACTCGACGAAGGGCTGGACACGGGACCGGTTCTCACGGCGCAGGCAGTGGACATAACCACTGATGAAGACGCCGGTCAGCTCACGGACAGGCTGGCCCGGCTCGGAGCCCGCCTCATCGTCGACAACCTCGGGAATTATCTGGCGGGCAAACTGGTGCCTGTGCCCCAGACCGGGGAAGGTGCCAGTTACGCCTCGAAACTAACAAAGGCGGATCGGCTTTTGTCCACCGATGACGAGCCAGCCGCTTTCGTCAATCGGGTCCGCGGCCTCTCACCTGACCCGGCAGCGACTCTTGCCATAGACGGCGAGCCGCACAAGATCTACTCAGCTGAGGCCTTCGAAGCGGACGTTGACCAGGGCAAGTGGGAAGCCCGGGATGGATGGCCGGTGATCGGACTGGTTGGGGGCGCGGTCCGGTTGGTCTCCCTTCAGGCGCCGGGAAGAAAGCGCGTGGCGGGTGACGATTGGCTGCGGGGACGTCCGGTTAGGGGTGGAAGCATTGGCTAGGAGTCCGTGCCCGGACATTAGAATGTCTGTAGAAGCGTCAGATCCGGAGGCTCCAAAACGTACAATCGAGCCCAGATGAGCCGGATCAAAATCGCCCCGTCACTGCTTGCAGCCGACTTCGCCCGGCTCGGCGAGGAGGTGGCCAGGGTGGAAAGCTCGGTCGACTGGCTCCATCTCGACGTCATGGATGGCCATTTCGTCCCCAATTTGAGCTTCGGGATCCCGGTGATCGCCGCCCTCCGCGAACAGTCGTCTCTCTACTTCGACTGCCACCTGATGACGACGAATCCCGACGCTTTTCTCCCCGAGTTAGCAGAGGCGGGCGTCGATCTCGTGACCATGCACATCGAAGCCATCCCCGACCCTACGGTTGCGTTTCGACGGGCAAGAGCTGAGGGGCTCGATGTCGGACTGGTCATCAACCCGGGCACCCCCGTGGCTGCGGTCGAGCCCTTCCTCGAGCTGGTCGACGTGGTCCTGGTCATGTCGGTTGAACCCGGCTTCGGCGGTCAGCGGCTCATCGCCGAAGCCCTGGGAAAAGTGGAGAAACTCCGAGAAACAGTTGAGAACTCTGGATTTGCTACCGATATTGAAATAGATGGAGGCATCACGCTTGAAAACATCGGTCGCGCAGCCGAAGCAGGAGCGCATGTCTTCGTCTCAGGAACTGCGATATTTGGTGCAGAAAACCCGGTTGACGCAGTGAGAGAACTCAGAAGGACTATCGAGGAAAATGACTGAACGGGTACTTGTTGCCGACGACGATCCGGACATTCTGGCAGTCGTCAAAGTCAACTTCGAGCTCGAGGGTTTTGAGGTGGACACTGCTGTGGATGGCGAGGATGCCATCCAGAAAGCAACAACAGTGCCACCCGACGCAATCGTGCTCGACATCATGATGCCGCGTATGGACGGTCTCACCGCGCTCCACCGACTCCGCGCGCAGGCCTCCACAGCCAACATACCCATCATCCTGCTCACCGCTCGTGGCTTGCCCGAGGACCGTGTCCGTGGCCTCGAGCTCGGAGCCGATGACTACATCACCAAGCCCTTCGACATCAATGAGCTGGTCGCCCGGGTTTCTGCCGTTCTCCGGCGCACCCAGGCCGCGCGCGACCTCTCTCCGCTGACCGGGCTTCCCGGCAACTTCCGGATCACACGGGAGATCGAGCAGCGGATCCACGAGGATCGGCCTTTCGCCCTCGTCCATGGAGACCTCGACAACTTCAAGGCCTTCAACGACCACTACGGGTTCATGCGTGGGGACGAAGTGATCAGATTCTGCGGTAACTGTCTGACCAACGCCGCGGTGACCCTCGGGATCGAAGATCCGTTCGTCGGCCACATCGGAGGCGACGACTTCGTCGCGATCATCCCTGCCGGGATGGCTGAGGCCTACTGCAAGGAAGTGGTCGAGCGTTTCGACGACGGCATCCTCGACCTCTACGACACCGCCGATGCCCTGCGCGGCTACATCGAGGTCATCGACCGCCGGGGAGAGCGATACGCGTTCCCGGTTGTCTCGCTGTCCTTGGGTGTAGCCTCTACCGAAGTACGGGATATGAGCACGCAATGGGAGGCGTCAGCAGTGGCGGTCGAAATGAAAGAGTTCGCCAAGAAGCAACCAGGTTCCACGTACCGGATCGATCGACGCCTCGGTTAGTGCCTGATGGTCGATAGCGCCCTGTTGCAGCGCTCCTTCCAGCTTGCATCCGGACACAGAACCCACCCCAACCCGGCAGTTGGCGCGGTCGTGGTCAAAGACGGTGACGTGGTCGGTGAAGGCTTCCACGAAGGTCCCGGATCCGATCATGCCGAAGTGGCTGCGCTCAGGGTCGCGGCAAGCTCGGGGCGCGGCGCCGAAATGTACGTGAGCTTGGAGCCGTGCTCGCACCACGGCCGAACCGCGCCCTGTGTCGACGCGATCCTCGAAGCGGGCATCGTCCGCGTCGTTGTCGGAATCGAAGACCCGGACGAACGGGTGGCGGGGACCGGGATCTCCAGATTGCGCGAAGCCGGTGTCGAGGTGGTCGTCTCAGATTCACGCTTCGAAGCCGAAGCAGTCGACCCTGCCTACTTCCATCATCGCCGCACCGGCCTGCCCCGGATCACTGCAAAGTTCGCCATGACCCTCGATGGGTCGATAGCCGCAGCCGACGGCACTTCCCGATGGATCTCTTCGCCGGAAGCGCGTGAAGATGTGCACCGGCTGCGCAGCGGAGTAGATGCTGTGGTCATCGGCGCCGGAACGTTACGCACCGATGATCCCCGCCTCGATGTCAGGCTCGAGGGATATGAGGGGGCACAGCCCCGACCGGTGATCGTCGCCGGGAGTGACCCGCTTCCTGCCGGCCTGCAGATCTGGGAGCGGAACCCGTTGGTGGTTGTGACCGAATCGGGGACGGCGCCCGCCGGTGAGCTCCTCGAAGTTGCCGGATCCGGTAGGCCCGACCCGGCCGTCGTGGCAGCGGCGCTCGGCGACATGGGATATCTCGACATCCTGGTCGAGAGTGGCCCGACGCTCCTCGGCTCGTGGTGGGCGGCCGGCGTGATCAGCCGTGGCTATGCCTATGTCGCTGCCAGGATCGGAGGCGGAGTGGGCATACCGCCACTCGGCGGCACCTTCGGGAACATCGCCGAGGCGCGAACTGTTGAGATATTCGATGTGCAAACCGTCGGTCCCGATGTGAGAATCGGGTTCCAATAAGGAGCCTTTTGTTCACAGGAATTGTCCAGGACATGGGTCTTGTCACCGGGGTCACCCGCGTCGGACAGGACCTCACCCTCGTCATCGAATCCCCTCTGGTTTCGGGGATGGAAGTCGGGGGCTCGGTTTCGGTCAACGGGACTTGCCTGACCGCGGTTTCGGTCGAAGGGGACAGCATCGAGGTGAACGCGATCGGAGAAACGCTGTCACGCACCAGCATGGGCGACGTAGGTGAAGGTGACCGGGTGAACCTCGAGTTGCCAATGACACCCGATTCGATGTTCGACGGACACATAGTCCAGGGCCATGTCGATGGGGTTGCCACCTTGCGCTCGGTTGCCGACGAAGGGGAGTCGATCAGGGTCAGTTTCGATACGGGCCCTGAGGTGTTGCGCTACATGGTCGAGAAAGGCTCGGTCACCGTCGATGGGATAAGCCTCACCGTGGCGGGCCTGGATGATGGAGGTTTCGAAGTGGCGATAATCCCCCATACCCGCGAGGTGACCACGTTGGGTTCGAGGCGGGTAGGGGATAGGGTCAATGTCGAAGTCGACGTCCTCGCCAAGTACGTAGAGAGATTGCTGCAGCCATGAAGTTCGCCGAAATCGAAGAGATCATCGCCGCGATCGGCCGCGGCGAGATGGTGATCATGGTCGATGACGAAGACCGGGAGAACGAGGGCGACCTGATCTTCGCCGCCGAGGCAGCGGACCCCCAGAAGATGGGTTTCGTCCTCCGCCACAGCAGCGGGATCATCTGCTTACCCATAGAAGGGAAGCGGCTCGACGAGCTCGAGGTGCCGATGATGGTCGCCCGCAACACAGACGTCCGGCGTACCGCGTTCACCGTATCGATCGACGCGACGGAGGGCACGACAACCGGTATCTCGGCCGCCGACCGCACCCGCACCGTGCTCGCCGTGCTCGACCCCGAGACCCGGCCCGAAGACCTGGCCCGACCAGGGCACATGTACCCACTGCGCTACGAACCGGGCGGTGTTCTCAAGCGAGCCGGGCACACCGAGGCCGGCGTCGACTTGGCTCGTCTCGCCGGGCTGTACCCGGCCGCCGTTCTCGCCGAAGTCATGAACGACGACGGGACCGTCGCCATGCTCCCCGACCTGCAGCGTTTCGCCGATGAGCACGGTCTTCTCATCGGGACCATCGCCGACCTCATCGCATACCGCCGCCAGCAGGAGAAGCTCGTCGAGCGGATCGTAGAGGCCCGGATCCCTACCGTATACGGCTCCTTCCAGGCCTTCGGGTATCGCTCCCTCGTCGACGACCGACAGCACATGGCCCTTGTTTTCGGAGAAATCAAGGACGGCGAAGGGGTCCTGACCCGGGTCCACTCAGAGTGTCTCACCGGCGACGTGTTCGGGAGCCTCCGCTGCGATTGCGGCGATCAACTGGAACAGGCGCTGGCCCGGGTCTCCGAGGCGGGCAGAGGAGTGGTGCTCTATATCAGGGGCCACGAGGGGCGTGGGATCGGCTTGCTCCACAAACTCGCTGCCTACAACCTCCAGGACGAGGGGATGGACACGGTTGACGCCAATGTCAACCTCGGTCTCCCTGTCGATGCCCGGGACTACGGCGTGGGAGCCCAGATTCTCTTCGACCTCGGGGTCAGGTCGATGCGACTACTCACCAACAACCCGAAGAAACGTGCCGGAATCGAAGGCTATGGGCTTTCGATCATCGAACAGGTACCGCTTTCGGTGAATCCCAACGACGAGAACCGGGGCTATCTGGAGACCAAGGCGAGCCGTCTCGGCCATACCCTCGATCTCGAGGCAGGTGCGTGAGAGACATCAAAGGCAGCCTGGACGCCACCGGGCTGAAGATTGGGATTGTGGTTGCCCGATGGAACCAGTCGATCACCGATCGTCTGCTTGCCAGCGCTCTGGCAAGGCTCGAAGAGCTCGGTGCCGAAGACGTGAGCGTACTCCACGTCCCCGGTGCGCTGGAGATCCCTGTTGGTGCCCGGGCCCTGGTTGAGGACGGGTGTGACGCCGTTGTTGTCATCGGAGTGGTCATCAAAGGTGAGACCGACCACTACGACATAGTCGTCAGCCAGTCCACGTCCGGTGTCTCCCATCTCGCTCTGGAGACCGGGGTACCGATCGGCAACGCCATCCTGGCAGTACACGATGTCGAGGACGCCCTTGCCCGTGCCGGCTCCGGGGGAGAAAGTAAAGGGGTCGAAGCTGTCGATGCTGCCATCGAGACGGCCACCGCCATTGCAGGGCTGTGAATCGATTGGAACCAGACGATCCGGGAGCGCCCGGCGATCGGACTATGGCTAAAGCGGTCGAGCACTGGTACCATTGCCGGAACAATCCCAATAGCAAGAGCGGAAGCTGCTGCTTCCCCACCCGGCCCCCGGTTGTTGCCGAGGGAGCCGCGGTCACAGTCTCAGCCGGGAAAGCCGGTTGGTCGAGCAGCAAGTTTTCTCCTTGCTGCTTTTTTCGCGATAGACAAGACAAGCCACACAACAGGAGGAATCTGCGATTAGCGAGCTGCGTGTAAACGGTGCCATCAGGGCAAGTGAAGTAAGGGTGGTAGCACCCGACGGCTCCCAGATAGGAGTCAAGAAGCTCAACGAAGCCCTCTGGCTCGCCGAACAGCTCGACCTCGACCTGGTCGAGGTCGCCCCCGATTCGAAACCACCGGTCTGCCGGTTGATGGATTACGGGAAGTACAAATACGAACAGTCGGTCAAACAGCGCGAAGCTCGTAAGAACCAGACCAAAACCAGCGTCAAAGAGCTCCGGATGAAGGTGCGAATTGGCGATCACGACTTCGACATCACGAGTCGCAAGACCAAAGATTTCCTCGAGAGCGGGGACAAGGTCAAGCTGACGATCCGATTCCGTGGTCGTGAAATGGAACGTCCCGAATTCGGTCGTGAATTGCTCGACCGCCTAGCCGAGGAACTTGCCGACCACGCCATAGTGGAGCAGACGCCGAAGCTAGATGGGCGTTCGATGTCGATGGTTCTGGCACCCTCCCGGACCCAGGCGCAGAAGTCCCAGGCGAAAGAGCAGCAAGACCAAAAGGAAGGAAACGGTCATGCCAAAGATGAAAACTCATAGCGGGGCCAAGAAGCGGGTCAAAGTGACCGGTTCTGGCAAGCTAATGCGCCGCCAGGCAGGGCGGGGGCATCTCAAACTCGCCAAGGGCAAGAGCACCTTTCGCCGCAGGTCCGGCGAAGTCGAGCTAGCTCCCGGCGATGCCAAGGTTCTCAAGAAGCAACTGGGCCGCTGACAAGCCAGGAGGTATAGATCATGGCTCGTGCCAAGCGTGCAGTTCACGCCAAGAAATCACACAAGAAGGTCCTCGATAGGGCCAAGGGGTACAAGGGTGCCCGGAGCCGTCGTTACAAGACCGCCAATGAGCAGGTCATGCACGCGATGCAGGACTCCTATCGCGACCGTCGTGCTCGCAAGCGGGAGTTCCGCCAGTTGTGGATCTCCAGGATCAACGCAGCCGCTCGACAAAACGGGACCACATATTCCCAGTTGATCGCGGGGCTCAAAGCTGCCGAGATCGAGGTCGACCGCAAGATGCTCGCTGAGATGGCTGTGAACGATCCGGGAGCGTTCAGCCAGCTGGTCGAGGCCGCCAAGAGCGAATAGCCAAATTCATTGGAGCCGGTTCGCACCCACCGCAGCCAGATAGTGGTGGACGCGTCCCGGCTTCATCGCGCCCGGGACCGGCGCGAGCGTGGTGAGACGCTGATCGAAGGGCCCCATCTCCTCGATGAGGCTGTCAAGGCGAATGCTGATATCCGCACCGTGTTCGTCTCTTCGAGAGATACCAACGGTGCCGCCTTATCAACCGGAATCGAAACGGTGATCGTCGATGAGCGGGCGCTGCAGCGGATCGCCGGAACCGAAACGCCCCGAGGACCTGTCGCGATTGTCGCTATCCCCCCGCAGCGCCCTCCGCATGCTCGGCATCTTCTCGTCTCCTGGGGTGTGAGTGACCCGGGCAATGTCGGGACAATGATCAGGGTGGCTGCCGCGTTCGGGTGGGACTTCTCGTATACGCCGGGGACGGCCGACCCCTGGTCGCCAAAGGTGCTCAGGGCGGGAGCGGGCAACCAATTCTCAGTGGGCATCACCGAGGTCGCTGGAGTCGACGAGATCCGCGCGGCCGGGTACTCACCGGTGGCAACCGTCGTCGCCGGTGGCGAAGATCCCGACACGCTGGGAGATGGAAGATGGGCACTGCTCATCGGCGAGGAGGCATCCGGGCTTCCCGGCGATGTGTTGGAAGCTTCCGACCGTGCCGTCACGATTCCGATGCCGGGCGGTATCGAGAGTCTCAATGCCGCGGTAGCTGCGGGGATCCTCACATACGTCCTCTCGAAACAATCCGGAGAAGCGGGGGAGCGGGTCTAACCTGCCACGGCACATGTCACACGTCGACCAACTCGAATCGGCCCGGACGAACG
Source organism: Acidimicrobiia bacterium (assembly GCA_040880765.1). Lineage (GTDB taxonomy): Bacteria > Actinomycetota > Acidimicrobiia > Spongiisociales > ZC4RG35 > MA-ANB-1. The sequence goes on from JBBDHT010000066.1 coordinate 74,855, forward strand.
CCGCCGTCATCGTCAATGGCGCCACCACATCCGACGAGCTGGACTCGGTCGAATCGGAGCTTCTCGGCAAAGACTCTGTAGTCGGCCAGGTGCGTCGCGCCATGGGTTCTCTCGATCCCTCGGACCGCCCCGTAGTCGGCGCCGCGCTGCAGGCCGCGACACGGGAGATCGAAGGTCTGATCGGCTCCCGACGTGAATCGATCCAAGCTGAGGAGGAGGCCCGACGTCTCTCCGGCGACAGCATCGATGTCACCCTGGAGGCGATCTCCTTCCCGCAGGGCTCGCTCCACCTGATCCAGCAGACCATCGACGAGGTTGTCGATATCTTCGTTGGGCTGGGTTACCAGATGGCTTCCGGGCCGGAGGCCGAGCTTGCCTACTACAACTTCGATGCGCTGAACACGCCGACCACCCATCCCAGCCGGCTCGAATCCGACACCATGTACCTCGACTTCGGCGACCCCGAGGACGAGATCCTGCTCCGGGTGCACACCTCCCCGGTCCAGGTGCGGTGGATGGAACAGCACGATCCTCCCGTCTACATCGTCGTGCCGGGCAAGGCCTACCGGACCGACACCATCGATGCCACCCATCTCCCAGTGTTCCATCAGATCGAGGGCCTTGCTGTGGACGAGTCGATCAGGTTCTCCGACCTCAAGGGAACCCTGCTCCAGTTCGCCCGTGAGTTCTTCGGATCCGAAACCGAAGTCCGTCTCCGCCCACACTTCTTCCCCTTCACCGAACCAAGTGCCGAGTTGGATATCTCCTGTTTCGCATGCTCCGGCAACGATTACTCGTGCCGGGTCTGCAGCGGTGCGGGATGGATCGAGCTTCTCGGATGCGGGATGGTCGACCCCAATGTCCTCGAGGCGGTCGGATACGACCCGGACCGGGTCTCGGGTTTCGCTTTCGGCATGGGTGTTGAGCGCATTGCCCAGGTCCGCTACGGAATCAACGACATGAGGACCTACATCGACAACGACCTCCGCTTCCTCAGGCAATTCGTATGAAAGTCCCGCTGAGCTGGCTCAAGGAATTCATCGACCTCCCCACGGAAGACCCCGCCGAGATCAAGGCTGTCATCGACATGCTCGGCCACGAAGTCGAAGGCTATGAGGTCCTCGACATCGGGTGGTCCGATGTGGTGGTGGGCAAGGTCGTGGAGATCCTCGAACACCCCGATGCCGACAAGGTCAGAGTCTGTCAGGTCGATGTCGGCAGCAGCGTCGACCAGATCATCTGCGGGGCATGGAACTTCTCCGAAGGTGCCCATGTCGCAGTGGCCCGACCGGGGGCGGTGCTGCCCGGCGATTTCAAGATCGGCCAGCGAAACATCCGTGGCGTCGAGTCGCACGGGATGATCTGCTCGGAGAGCGAACTCGGCCTCGGTGAAGACCACACCGGGATTCTCGTCCTTGACGGCGGGCCGGAGCCGGGGTCCGATTTCTCCAACCTTGTCGAGCTTCCTGACGTCGTCTTCGATATCTCAATAACATCCAACCGACCCGATGCGATGTCGATCTTGGGAATCGCACGCGATCTGGCAGCCCGTTACGACATCAGCCACCACGTGCCGGAACTTCCGATGCCTACTGTCCCGGGCGCCACCCGGATCAAAGTGAGTGTCGAGGACAGCGAAGGTTGCCGCCGCTTCACTGCCAGGGAAATCACCGGAGTCGAGATCGGACGCTCCCCGCTCCGGATCCGGCACCGGCTCAACAAGGCGGGGGTCAGAGCCATTTCCAACGTCGTCGATGTGACCAACTACGTCATGCTCGAACTCGGCCATCCGCTTCACGCATTCGATGCCGACGCCATCAGCGGGCAGGAATTGGTGGTCAGGCGCGCCACCGCCGGAGAGACGATAACGACTCTCGACGATGTCAGCCGGAAGCTCACTGCCGACGACCTCATCATCTACGACGCTGAGGGCCCGACATCGATGTCGGGGACGATGGGTGGGGCCAGGAGCGAGGTCTCCGATACCACCACCAACGTGCTCATGGAAGCAGCGTCCTGGGACCCACCCACAATCATGTACATGTCCCGACGCCACGGGCTGCTCTCCGAGGCGTCGATCCGCTTCGAGCGAGGTGTCGACCCCGGGCTTGCCGATATCGCCAATCAGCGGGCATCCGCGATGGTGGCGCTGCTCGCCAACGGCGAGGTGCTCGAAGGCGCAGTCGATATCTCCGGTGAGATCGAACACGCGGAGGTGGATTTGCACCTGGCCGACCTGGAGCGCCTCCTGGGACCAGGATTCGAACAGGACTACGTGAGCGGAATCCTGGGACGCCTCGGCATGGAAGTATCAGGGAATGACCCGATGACGGTGACCGTTCCCACCTACCGGCCGGATGTGACCCGCCCTGCCGATCTGGTCGAGGAAGTGGCCCGCATCCACGGCTTCGACAAGTTCGGGGCTACGGTGCCGACCGGCCCGGCGGGATATCTCACCCCCCAGCAGCAGAGACTGCGCCGCGCCCACAGGATCCTCGCCGGTGTCGGGTTGAACCAGGCAATAAACCTTCCCTTTGTCGGGGAGGAAGACATGGTCGCCTTGGGCCGATCCGCCGACCTCGGACGAATGCTCAAGGTGAAGAATCCATTGCGGGAGGAAGAGGGCAGACTTCGCCCGACACTACTCCCGGGCCTGCTCAACGTCGCCAGGTACAACGTGTCGCGTGGAGAGCGGTCAATGGCATTGTTCGAGACCGGCCTGGTCTTCACCACCGATCCCAATGAGGTCGACCCCAGGCTGCCGGCACAGACCGATCGCATCGCCTGGGTGATAGTCGGAAATGTCGGACCGTCGCTGCTTGGC
>JBBDHT010000066.1:77688-81051 GCA_040880765.1 Acidimicrobiia bacterium
TTGGCAGCGACCAGACTCCATCCGACGCCCGGTACTCGCTTGCAGTATTGCGCCACCTGCTCGACCAGCTCGGAATCGACGAATTCCGGATCACCCGGGGCGAGTTTGCGGGCTTCCACCCCGGTCGCACCGCGGTCGTTGAACTTGGTGGTCGGGTCATTGGCCACGCCGGGGAGTTGACCCCCGGAGTGAGCCGCTCGTTCGATCTTCCGGGACGGGTGGCGGTTGCAGAGCTGGACCTGGAGCCAGTCCTGGAACCGGTCGTCCTGAAATCAGCCTCGACGCCCTCGCCATTCCCACCCGTCGACTTCGACCTCTCTTTCGTGCTGTCGACTGATATTGCCACCTCCGACCTCCTCGCCGAGACCAAGTCAGCTGCTGGTGGACTGGTGGAGAACGCCCGGGTTTTCGATGAGTTCCGCGGCGGGAATCTCGCCGAAGGGGAGCGTGCGATCGCCATCTCCTACCGGATCCGGGCCACTGACCGGACCCTCACCAATGAAGAAGTTGCTCCGATCCGCTCGGCGATGATCGCTGCTGGCGAATCCTTGGGGGCCCGTCTCCGTGGAGCCGAATGATCTCAGGTCTTCGCAAACTGCTGTCGGGACCGCCCGAAGATGCTGCGCCGAGATTGCTCGGGTCATACCTGGTCTCGACTCTGGACGACTCGCTGGTACGCATACGCCTCACCGAAGTCGAGGCATACAAAGGCTCAGAGGATCCGGCGTCGCATGCTCACAACGGTCAGACAGTGCGCAACAGCTCGATGTTTGCCGGACCGGGCACGCTCTACGTCTACCGCTCGTACGGGATCCACTGGTGTGCCAACACCGCAGCAGGGCCCGAGGGAACCGGCTGGGGGATCTTGATGCGCTCCGGCGAGATCGTGGACGGCGAAGGGGTCGTGGTGAGGCGGCGGGGGAGAGCCACAGACCTGGTCAACGGGCCGGGGAAGCTGACTCAGGCGTTGGGTATTCTGGGGGAGCACAACGGGATCGACCTGCTCGACCCCAATAGTCAGGTTCGCCTCGAGACCGGCCCTGCGCCCGGCTATGTGATGGCCACGCCGCGTATCGGTATTTCGCGGGCTCAGGACCTGCCCTGGCGATTCGTCGAGACCCACCCGGTCGGGTCCGGCGGATGAGACCGTGCGGATAGAACGCGGCAACGTCGGTTTAACCTGACCCCAGATGACACCCGACCAACAACTGGCCCTGGCCCTCCGCTATGCCGACCGCGTCGCCCCCGAAGACGAATTGGAGGCGAAGCTGAAGCTCAATCGCCCGCTCCGTGTGAAACTCGGCCTCGACCCGACCGCACCGGCGGTGACCCTGGGCTGGGCGGTGGTTCTGCGCAAGCTCCGCCAGTTCCAGGAGATGGGTCACACTGCCGTCCTCATCGTCGGCGACTTCACTGCACAGGTCGGAGACCCATCCGAGCGTGGGGAGACCCGGAAGCGACTCACCTCCGATGAGGTCAACGAGTTCGCCGAAAACGTCCTCCGCCAGTTCGGCCACGTGCTCCTCGAGGAGAACCTCGAGATCCGACGGAACTCCGAATGGCTCGCACCGATGGACATGGCCCAACTCCTCGAGCTGACCTCGGCGGCGACCGTCGCCCAGATGATGGAGAGACAGGACTTCGCCAAGCGCTTCGAGGAGGGCACTCCGATCTCGGTGATGGAGTTCCTCTATCCGCTGTTCCAGGGCTATGACTCGGTCGCAGTCGAAGCAGATATCGAACTAGGAGGCAGCGACCAGTTGTGGAACCTGATGATGGGTCGCACCGTCCAGGAACGATACGGGATGGAACCCCAAGTCGCTCTGACCATGCCGCTACTCGTGGGGACCGACGGTTCGAAGAAGATGTCCCAATCCCTGGGCAACTACATCGGTGTCGAAGACGAGCCTGCGGAGATGTTCGGCAAGACGATGAGCCTCCCCGACGAGGCCATGGACCACTGGTTCCGCCTCGCCGCCGACCTCGATCCCGATGAAGTCGACCGGATCGTGGATGCGATCGAATCGGGAGCGATGCACCCCAATCAGGCGAAGCGGCTACTCGCCCGGGGCGTGGTGGCGTTGTACCACGATGAGGCTGTTGCCGAGTCCGCTGAGGCCGGTTTCGACCAGGTGTTCAAACACGGTGGCCTCCCCGACGAGATCGAAAGCTTCCGGGTACCCGACGACGACCCGGTGAACCTGCCGGCGCTGATCCGGGACGCCCTCGGAGGCTCGGGATCTGAGGCGCGGAGGATGTTGAAACAGGGCGCAGTCAAGATCGATGGTGAGCAAATTATCGACCAGGAAGCGCCGCGCGACCGTCTGATTGGCCAGGTTTTGCAGGTCGGAAAGCGAAAATTCGTCAAGCTTGTGAATTGACTTGCATAGGTGCCGGCAGTGGTTATGATTCCACCTACACGGCAGGGAGAAATCCCTTCCGCCCCACCATCCCGGTGAGGCGCATTAGTTCGCGCACTCCGGGTTTTGATCTTGTCCAGGATGTGCGATATCATTATCGACCCGCCTGAGATTTCATTAGGTGAGGGTCTGTCGAGACAACTCGACAGATAGTTTCCGAAAGGAAGCCACAAGCAATCCCCTCACAGGGATAGCTACGGCGGATTACGATCCGCCGGCAGCTCTGCGAAGCAGATACTGCAACCTGTCGGAGAGGTCCGACACGGCGGATTACGATCCGCCGGCAGTTCTGCGAGTGGGACTGGCCAGGAGTTTCTGCAAGAAACTCCAACTTGATTGGCTTGCCAATCAAGCGGCTCCTTGACAACTGAACAATGTGCTAAAAGCCAGCATGCTCAGACAAAGCCGGACTTCGGTCCGGATTTTGGGCTGAGCAGCAAAAATACGCAACGACGCCAACCAGGTCTTCGGATCAGGTTGGTTAGGTGCAAAGTAGCAATCAAAAGCTCTCAGGTTTTCACGAACCTGAGACCCAAATTGCAAACACTTCAAATTGACAGGAATGAAACCGACCTTCGGGTCGGGCTAATGAATGTACGTTGGAGAGTTTGATCCTGGCTCAGGATGAACGCTGGCGGCGTGCCTAATGCATGCAAGTCGAGCGACGCATATCGGAGGGGTAACCCACTGGTATGACGGAGCGGCGAACGGGTGAGTAACACGTGAGTAACCTGCCCCACAGACCGGGATAGCCCAGGGAAACCTGGATTAATACCGGATATTCTCTTTGAACTTTCATGGTTCGTTGAGGAAATGCCTTTGTGCTGTGGGATGGACTCGCGGCTTATCAGCTAGTTGGTGGGGTAACGGCCTACCAAGGCATCGACGAGTAGCTGGTCTGAGAGGACGATCAGCCACACTGGGACTGAGACACGGCCCAGAC
>JBBDHT010000067.1:0-78977 GCA_040880765.1 Acidimicrobiia bacterium
GAATGTTGTCGATGTCCGGTCGGACTCCGGATGACTGCTCGACAAGCTCGAGGCAGCGCTCGATGATCGAAAGGTTGCGCAGGCCGAGAAAGTCCATTTTGAGAAGGCCGAGCTCCTCGACCCCGTGCATCTCGTATTGGGTGACAACCTCCGCGTCGACTCCCTTTTGCTGGATCGGGACGATGTTGATCAAAGGCTCGGGTGCGATCACCACTGCGGCTGCGTGGATGCTGTCCTGGCGGCGGAGCCCTTCCAAACCCCTCGCCGCCTCGACGATCTCGGAGGCAGCAGGGTCGGTCTCAATCATCGTCCGCAGGCCCTGGGCGTTTGCATACCAGTCCCTCACCTCGGCTTCGGCATCAGCATCCGGGGGCTCGAGGATCTCGGTAAGAGTCGGGTCCTTGCCGAGGATCGATGCCGGCATCTCTTTGGCGATGCGATCGCCGAGACCGTAAGGGTGTCCCAGCACCCGGGCAGCATCCCGGATCGCCTGTTTGCCCTTGATCGTGGAGAACGTGATGATCTGAGCAACCCGGTCGGCGCCGTACTTCTCGGTGGCATACTGGATCATCTCGCCGCGGTAACGCTCGTCGAAGTCCATGTCGATGTCGGGCATCTGACGCCGCCCGGGGTTGAGAAACCTTTCGAAGATCAGGCCGTATTCGAGAGGGTCGATGTCGGTGATCTTGAGGGCATAGGAGACAATCGACCCTGCCGCCGAACCACGGCCGGGACCGACCCGGATCTTCTTCTCCCGGGCGTGGCGCATCAGATCCCAAACGATGATGAAGTAGGCGGGGAACTGCATCTCCTCGATGATCTTCAACTCGTGCTCGACCCGCTCGGAGACAACCGGAGAAGGGCTCGGCCCGTAACGCTCGTGGATGCCTGCTTCGACGAGTCGGCGCAGGTAGGTGACCTCGGTCTCCCCGGCCGGTACCGGGAAGTGGGGCAGAAGGATCTTGCCGAACTCGATATTCACATCCGCCCGCTCCGCGATCAGCAGCGTGTTGTCACAGGCTGCGGGATACTCCGAGTCGGGGAAGAGGGCCCTCATTTCAGCTGCGGTCTTCAAGTAGTGCTCGCTTCCTTCGAAGCGGAGCCGGTTGCTGTCGCTACGCAGCGACCCGGTCTGGATGCAGAGCAGGACATCGTGGGCGTCGTGCTCCGAGCGCCGGGTGTAGTGAGCGTCATTGGTAGCGAGGAGCGGGGCGTCGATCCGCCGGGCTATCTCGAGGAGGTCGGGCATCACCCTCCGCTGGGCCTCGATTCCGTGATCCTGGATCTCGATGAAGAAGCTTTCCTTCCCGAAGATGTCCTGGAATCTCCCGGCCGCAACCAATGCGGCGTCGAAGTCGCGGATCTGGCCCTTGTTTCCTTCTTCGCCGGCGTCGGGGGCGAGAAGCTGGGGGACGAGCCCCCCGAGACATCCGGAGGTGGCGATGATGCCCGCCGAATGCTCGCTGATCAGATCCCAGTCCATCCGGGGCTTGTAGTAATAGCCCTCGAGGTAGGCACGTGAGCTCAACTGGAGCAAGTTGCGATAGCCGGCGTCGTTCTCCGCAAGCAGGTTCATGTGGAATCGCTTGTTGGCATCACCCACCGGACGATCGGTTCTCTTGCCATCGGTGAAATATGCCTCGATCCCGATGACCGGCTTGATGTCGTGGGCCCGTGCCGCCTTGACGAAGTCGACCACCCCGTACATCACCCCGTGGTCGGTTATCCCTATCGCCGGCTGGCCGTCCTCGGCCGCCGCCCGAACCACGTCGTTGATCCTTGCCGCGCCGTCGAGCATTGAATACTCGGTATGAAGATGGAGATGGGCAAACGACACGATTTAGTGACTCTTCGAAGTTACAAACTTGTAGTTTCTCGAACTTAGCAGCACGACCCTCTCATGCCACTGATACACCGGACGGATCTCGCCGGTGCCGGCTCAGAGAACCGACACTACCGCCAGGATGGCGACCAACACACCGACCAGCGTCCGGTAGAGGTTCGTCTGCGGTCCCCGTATCCGCGACCAGACCTCGCTGATGAGGAACCCTGCAATGAGTCCTCCGAGATGAGCCTGCCAGCTGATGTTAGGTATCAGGAACGGGATCGCAGCATTGATGAAGAGTAAGAATCCCATCTGGGAGAGGATCGCCCGGCCCTGGACCGTGTTCCGGCGCCGGAGGGCCCAGTTGAGCCAGACACCGAACAACCCGAAGATGGCCCCCGACGCTCCGACCCCGATATCGAACGGTCCTCCGAAGTGGAAGGCGATGGATCCGCCTACGCCGGCCGAAGCGATGAGCATCGCCAGGTACGGCCCGACCCCGACACCACGCTCCACCTGGGGGCCGAGGACCCAGAGGGCCCACATGTTGAACAAGATGTGGGTCACCGAAGCGTGGAGAAGAGCCGCGGTGAAGATCCGCCACCACTCACCGACGGCTACGGCCGCGTTGACCTGGGCCAGAGCGATCACGAGCACATCCCGGAAGCCGAACATGCCGAGCAGGAAAAACCCAACAGCCACCGCCACCAGGGTGACAGTTACCGGCGCAGCCGAGGTGGCGGTTCGCCTCGACCCGGTGGGGATGACTTTCTGGACGCCCTCAGCCTTCACACATTCGACACAACGCTGACCGACGGCTGCGTCCACCGAGCAATCGGAGCAGATGGGCCGCCCGCACCGGCTGCAGGAGAGCAATGTGTTCCGGTCGGGGTGCCGATAGCAAGTAGGTGCCGCGGTGGCAGATTCGTTACTCACGGAGGGAACGGTAGAGGGGTGACAGACTTAATTATCGTCAGAGGTTTCCAATCTCGCCAGCACTGCCGACAGATCTGCCGGCAGCGGAGAGGTCACGACGAGGGTCTCTCCGCTGACCGGATGGACAAAGCTGAGCTCGCCGGCGTGGAGAAAGATCCTCGGGCTGAGGCCGGCGTCACGGCGCGTCCCGTAGGCGGGATCGCCGACCACCGGATGCCCGATCGCCGCGAAGTGCACCCGTATCTGATGGGTGCGCCCGGTCTCGAGGTTGACACTGACATAGGCCAGGTCGTGGTCTTCGTAGTTGGTCAGAACCCGATAGTGGGTGGTGGCGGGTTTGCCTTCCCGGCTAACCGCCCTTCGAGTCGGCACTTGCGGGTCGCGTCCGATGGGGGCTTCGATGGTCCCGGTCGGAGGTTTCAACACCCCCTCGACCAGACCGAGATAGGTCCTTCTGATCTTCCTGGCCCGCAACTGCTCCACCAGGCCTGCGAAGGCCTCCCGGGTTCGCCCGACCAGGATCGCACCTGAGGTGTCCTTGTCGAGCCTGTGGACCAGACCCCATCGGTCGACGTCTCCGACTCCCTCCAACTCCGGGTAGCGATGGAGAAGACCGGCTGCGAGTGTGCCGATCATTTGGCCCGATCCGGGGTGAACCACGAGGCCAGGAGGTTTGTCGATGACGGCAAGGGCATCGTCCTCATAGAGCAGCACGAGCTCCATTGGCTCGGCGAGCATCGCCGCCGGTTTCACCGGATGTGGAGCGATAATCGTCGACCCCGTGGTCACCTTCGTGTTCGGTTTGGAGACGACACCGTCGATCTCCACCCCTGCGTCGACCAACCCCCGGGCAACAGCCCGGCTCACATCGAGAAGGACCGCCAGGGCGCGGTCGAGGCGCTCCCCGTCGAGATCGGAAGGGACCGTGAGCGTCAGCGGTGAGTCCATGCGCCTATCACCAGCAACGCCACCGCAACCGTTATCGAAGCGTCGGCGATATTGAAGGTGGGGATGACCGAGAGGCCTATCCAGTCGATCACGCTGCCATCGAGCCATCCGTCGCCCCGGAAGACGCGGTCGGCCAGGTTCCCGAGGGCTCCTCCCATCACGAAACCGTACGCAACGGTTTCGATTGTCGGCCTTTCGATTCGCAGCGAGAACAGCAAGATCCCCACTATGACAAAGGCCGCCACTGCGAGAAACTGCCCTCCGGATTGGAACAGCGAGAACGCAGCTCCCGGGTTTTCGTGGTAGGTGAACTCGAGAAACCCCGGTATTACGTCCACCCGCTCATCGACGAAGCTGATCGTCGCGAGTCTCTTGGTGAACAGGTCGGCGGCCACCACCACGCCGGCGATTCCTCCGGCAAGGAGGTAGCGGCGTGTCACCGCAGCCGCGAGCAGTCCACGCAGAATGTCGTGTATGGGAGGACTTCGAGACGGGCCACGGGGATGGACTCACCACAACGCTCACAGATCCCGTAGGAGCCGGCGTCGATCCGCGTCAGGGCGTGCTCGACTTTCGATCTGAGATCGATCAGGTTGAGCTCGATAGACAGCTCCTTCTCGAGCTCTGACTTCATCGAGCCGGCCTCGGCATTTCCCGGGTCCGGGCTGCGATCGGCCGAGCTCTCCGTCATTCTCGCCTCTTCACGCTCACGCTCATGGTCGGCCACCATGGTGTCGAGTCGTTCTTGTTCTTCGATCAAGACCTTCTTGAACTTGTTCATTGTCGACTTGGCAAGTTTTCGTGCCATTTGTTTACCTCGTGAAAGGACGGGAAACCCTAGCAAGGGCACCGGCCTAAAGGCCAAGTTTCCGGTATGTGACCTCCGGCGTTGCATCCCGGGGCGTAAACCAGCTCACCCCCGACCTTTCCGGATGGGTTCTCCCAAGTCAAGCCTTCTATTGCTTATCGGAACGGGACTGTTACGCCTACCATTCTTGCCCCCTCCCGAATGAGATTGCCAGTTGTCCGAACATAAATCTGCCTTCACCAGAGTCGCTCCGGCGGTCGATATCCCGGCCATGGAGCATCAAGTGCTCCAGCTATGGCAGGAGACCGACGCCTTCGCCGAGTCGGTCCGCCGCCGACCCGCCGACAACGAATACGTCTTCTACGATGGCCCACCCTTCCCCACAGGGAGCCCCCACTACGGGAATCTCCTGGCCGGGGTGATCAAAGATGTTGTGCCTCGCTACTGGACCATGCGCGGCTACCGGGTTGAGCGGCGGTTCGGGTGGGACACCCACGGGCTCCCTGTTGAGATGGAGGTCGAGAAGAAACTCGGCATATCCGGTCCCAAACAGATTCAGGAATACGGTATTGACCGTTTCAACGAGGCCTGCCGGCTCGAGGTTCAAGCGAACACCGAGAACTGGGAGGTGCTGACCGGGAGAATCGGCCGCTGGGTCGATTTCGAAAACGACTACAAGACCATGGACCCCGACTTCATGGAGACAGTGTGGTGGGTCTTCAAACAACTCTGGGACAAAGGCCTGGTCTACAAGGACCGCCAGGTGCTCCCCTACTCATACGGGGCCGCCACTCCCCTTTCCAACTTCGAGGCCAACCTCGACTATCGCGACACCGAGGATCCCTCGATCACCGTCCGGCTAGAAATCCTCGAATCGGGCGGCCCTGCCCAGCAGGGCGACTACCTCCTCATCTGGACAACCACTCCGTGGACTCTGCCGGCGAACCTCGCTGTCGCCGTGGGTGAGGACATCGAGTATGCCCGGGTCGAGGTCGGTGGCGACCACTACTGGCTGGCCTCCAACCTCGTCGAGGAGGTGTTCGACGGGGCAAAGACGGTTGTGACGGCCCCGGGATCCGCCCTTCTCGGCATTGAGTACGAGCCGCCATTCGACTATTTCGCCGGACATCGCGACCGGGGAGCTTTCCGGGTCATTCCCTCGCCCGATACCAGCGTGGACGAAGGCACCGGCCTGGTCCACATGGCCCCCGCATATGGCGAATCCGACTTCCACGCCCTGCAGGATGCCGAAATCGATATCCTGGTCGACCCTGTCGACAGCAACGGTGAGTTCACCGACGAGGTGCCGGATGTCGCCGGGCAGAACATCAAGCTCGCCGACGCCACCCTGATCGAGTTGCTGGTCGACGCGGGGAAGATGGTCAAATCGGGGAGGACCACCCACTCCTACCCCTTCTGCTATCGCACGGGGACGCCACTCATCTACAAGGCGATCCCGACCTGGTTTGTCTCTGTCGAGTCCTTCCGCGACCGCATCGCTGCTTTGAACCGCGAGATCCACTGGGTTCCCGACTACGTCGGAGAGAAGAGGTTCGGCAACTGGCTGGAGAATGCCCGGGACTGGGCGGTCAGCAGGAACCGGTATTGGGGGTCGTGCATTCCCGTGTGGGAATGTGACACCTGCGAGCATCGGCATGCCGTCGGATCACTCGACGAATTGGAGCAACTGAGCGGGGTGCGGCCGACGGACCTGCACAAACACATCGTCGACGATATCGGTTGGGAGTGCCCCGTGTGCGGCGGAGCGATGATACGGGTGCCCGAGGTCCTCGACGTCTGGTTCGAGAGCGGGTCGATGCCTTACGGTCAGAAGCACTACCCGTTCGAGAACAAAGAGCAGTTCGAAGCGACCTTCCCCGCCAGGTTCATCGCCGAAGGTCTCGACCAGACCCGGGGTTGGTTCTACACCTTGATGGTGCTGTCGACCGCGCTGTTCGACCAACCAGCGTTCATGAACTGCGTCGTCAACGGGTTGATCCTCGCCGAGGACGGCCGGAAGATGTCCAAGAGCCTGAAGAACTATCCGGATCCGAGCGAAATCTTCGAGACTTTCGGAGCCGACGCCCTCCGTGCCTTCCTCATCAACTCCCAGGTCCTCAAAGCCGAGCCTCTCCGCTTCTCCGAGGAAGGCGTGGCCGAGGTGGTGCGCAACGTGTTGTTGCCCCTATGGAACACCTACAGCTTCTTCACCACATACGCCGAGGCCGACGGGATAACGATGGGGGACCTCGCTTCTGCTCCTCCCACAGCGCAACGCCCCGAGATGGATCAGTGGATTCTCTCGATGCTGCAGAGTCTGATCGCCGACGTGAACACCGAGATGGAGGGCTACTACCTGTACAACGTCGTCCCACCGGTCCTCGGCTTCATCGACCATCTGACCAACTGGTATGTGCGCCGGTCCCGGCGCAGGTTCTGGGCTGCCCGCGGCGAGTCCGGCGAGAGTGACACGGACAAGCTCAGCGCTTTCGCCACCCTTTATGAGGTATTGACCACGTTCAACGACGTCCTCGCGCCCGTCCTGCCCTTCATCACCGAGCATCTCTACCAGGACCTCGTGGCACGGCACGACCCCGACTCGGTGCGCAGCGTTCACCATCGCGACTATCCGGTCGCCGACACGACCATGATCGACACTGATCTCGAGTCTTCTATGGCAGCGGTGAGGGAGATAGTTCGCCTCGGTCGCAACCTGCGGAAACAGGAGGGGCACAGGGTGCGTCAGCCGCTGGCTTCTCTCACCGTGCTCACCCGCGACCCGCTGGTGGCCGAGGCTGTGTCGAGGCACACCGACATCATCGTCGACGAATTGAACGTCAAGGATGTTCGCACCACGTCCGACGAGACGGCGCATGTTGTATTGAGCGCCAAGGCCAATTTCAGGAAGCTCGGCCCCGAACTAGGCGCCGAGATGCGGCGATACGCAGCACTTATCGAAAAAATGGACCCGACATCCGTTGAGGCCATTGTCAACGGCGGCACCGTCACGCTCGATGGTCGCAGCTTCGGCGCTGACGACGTGATCGTGGAGCGGACTCCGCAAGAAGGGACCATCGTCGAGACCGGCGACCGGTTCGCAGTTGCCCTCGACACACGGATCACCGACGATCTATTCAAGGAGGGCCTGGCCAGAGAGGTCATCAGCTTCGTCCAGCGTCTTCGCCGCGAGGCAGACCTCGACGTGACCGACCGGATTGTCGTGACGTGGGACTCCAAGGACGACGTGATTCTGAAGACCATCGAAGAGCACGGTGCGCGAATCGGCTCCGAGGTGCTAGCCGTCGAGCTCAGCCATGACCCAGGGCTGAGGGACGACCCGTTACAGGTCGACGGCTACTCGGTTCGGTTGGGTATCCACCAGCCCTGATCGAAGCGACGGGGATCACTCACCCGGGCGGTTGCCCTCATCATCATCGTCGTCACCATCGGGGAAAATAAAGTACTCGTCTTCTGAGTCGTCCTCAGAGTCTTCTGAGTCGTCCCCAGAGTCTTCTGAGTCGTCCCCAGAGTCGTCGGAGTCGTCTCCAGAATCATCCTCAGAGTCGTCCCCGGAATCATCCTCAGAGTCGTCGTCCCCGGCGTCGTCGCCCGATCCATCCTCAGAATCGTCCCCGTCGGATTCACCTCCGAAGTCGTACTCAGGGTCGTCGACCGGGTCGTCGACCTGCTCTTCTCCCGCCGCGGCAACGATGTTCTCTTCATCGGCCGCTCCCGATGCTGCCTCGGGGCTGCCCTCGTCACCAGTCTCGACGGTGTCTTCCGGCGGGATGTCCAAATCGACGATGGCGCTGTCGATGACCTCGCTCATCTCTTCGAGTTCGGAGCCAACGGCTGTCGAGAGCTCGGCGAGCTCTGACTTGACCCGATCGACCAGCCCATCGATTCGTGTGATCTCCTGTTCGGCTTCCGCTTTACGCTGCCGACGGCTCTCCTCATAAGTTTCGGCCTCGCTGCGCGCCCTGACCAGGATCTCGTCGGCTTCCGATCGGGCGTCGGTGACAATTCGCTCCGCTGTCTCCTGGGCCGCGATCAACGCCTTGCCCAGCGACGACTCATCGATCGGCGCCACCGGTGGCGGCTCGACCACAGGAGCAGGAGCTGGGGCGGTCGCGACGGCGGGCTCTGGCGCTTCGACGGGTGTGACTGGCTTCTTCTCCAATTCGGTTTGGGCTTGCTCCAGCTCCTCATGGAGTTTGCGCATGCTGCGGACAACCTCATCGAGAAAGTCGTCGACTTCGTCGAGGTTGTAACCGCGGAGCGCAGTCGAGAAAGTCTTCTGTTCAATATCTGACGGCGTCAGGGTCATCTCGCCTCCTTGAGATCGACGCCAGAATAAGGGAAATCCGCCGTAGTAGAGGTTTATCCATTCGGTTTCTGGGAGCGGTCAGCGGATGATGCTGATCAGAATCTGAATCGCGATGATCAACACGATCGGAGAAAGGTCGAGCATGCCGCCGCCGATCCGGAGCGGGGGGACGACACGTCGGAGCGGAAGGATCACCGGGTAGATGAGCCGATCGAGAAAAACTGACACCCGGGCTACAGGGTGATCAGGCGAAACCCTGATCCAGGAAAGTATGATCCAGGCAATCACTGCGTACAGATAGACCTGCAGCAGGATTACGACGAAGTCCAGCAAGGTCAGTCTTCTATGTCTGCGAGTTCGTAGGCGCCCAGTGAAGCGAGGCGACGCTTTTCGTCACGGCTGAGTGTGACTCGCGGCGGCACGACGAGCACCAGGCCGTCGCCTACCTTTCTCATCGAGCCGTCCAGGGCATAGATCAAACCCGATGAGAAATCGACAATCCGGCGCACCAGGTCCGAATCGATGTTTCTCATGTCGAGGACAACTGGAGTCCGGTCGCGAATCCGGTCGGCCAACGCCCGCGCATCTGCGAACTCTTCCACGAGGAGGATGTCAGATTGGATTTCCACCGGGCGAACCATAGGGCCCGAATACGAGCCTGTCCGGCCCTGGGCCACGTTGGCGGCTCGCCCCGTGGGCGGAGGCTCCACCCTCCGCTCCACATCGCTTGCTTCGACACGGCGCGGCTCGACTCGATGTTGCTCGACGCGGCGCGGCTCAACTCGACGGGACTCGGCCGGTTCGGGCTCCGGGGCCGAATTGTTCCCGACCTCGCCCCCCTGGTCGTACCCGCCCTGGTCCTCGTCCACGAGTCCTAGATAGACGAGCGCTTTCGAAAAAAGTGAAGACATCGATCAAATCCTATTAGTGAGTTGGTTCAAAGATAGCCCTTCCCACCCTTATGATCGAAGCACCTTCCTCGATTGCCACTTCGAAGTCGTTGGTCATCCCCATCGAGAGATGGTGCAGCTGATGCGATTCCGTCGACAATTCGGCGCGCAGCTCACGGAGATCGACGAAGAACCTACGGCTGTCCTCGGGGCCGGAACCGAGGGGAGGGATCGCCATTAACCCCTGGGGCTCGATCCCGAGTTCGATGACCTCGCCAACCAGCTCACCAGCGCGATCCGGATCGATCCCGCCCTTCTGTTCCTCGCGACCGATATTCACCTGGATCAGGACCGGCGGCGGCCCTCCGATCCCTTTGACCCATGCTTTGGCCAACGATCTCCGATCCACCGAATGCAACAGGTGGGTATTGCTCCGGACCGACCTGACTTTGTTCGATTGCAGCGACCCGACGAAATGCCACCGGATATCTCCGGGTAACTCCACCACCTTCTCCGCCATCTCCCCGGCCCGGTTCTCCCCGAAGTCGCGATGCCCGGCTTCATAGAGAGATTTGATCTCATCGACGCCGCGCCCCTTCGAGACAGCCACGACAGTGATCGTCGTCACGTCGCGGCCCGAGCGTGATGCGGCTGCGGCCGTTCGTTCCAGAACCCGTCGATAACCCGCTAGATCCATACTGCTAGATCCATGCAAGAGCCGCCTGTCGTTGCGGGGTGCCATTGGAGCGGTGGCTGAACCAGCCTCGATCGTGCATCGTGCAGACTCCACCCAACCACACCTCGAGGCCCTCCACCTGGGTACGGATCGATCCGACGAGATCGACCGATGTCGTGTCCCACGTTGTCTGCGCCGCGGCCTCCGGAAACCGCCCGGCGACCTCGTCGCCCACTTCGAAGCAGCATGGCCCTATCCCGGGACCGACAAAGGCGCGTTGCAGAGCGAGACCTGCCTCACCCATGGCGGCCCTCAGCTTCGCGACAACTCCCGCCTCGGTGCCCCTCCAGCCGGCGTGGGCGATGCCCACCGCAGCCGGCGCCTGCAGGACGACGGGGAAGCAGTCGGCGGTGAAGACCGCCAGAGGCAGAGCAGTCACTGTGGTCCAGAGCGCATCACCATCGCCCGCGGGGCCGGGTTGAGACACCTCGATGACGGCAGAGCCATGGACCTGGCGCAAGGTTGCCCATTCAGGACCGATCCCGACCTTCCGCGACAGCGCCAGCCGCGCCCCGGGATCAGACCTGAGATCCCCGTCGCCGGCGTCGCTGAATATCACGCTGCCTGCCCCTTCGGGCGGCATGATCATCCCTGGACGAAGTTGGGGATGTCGAGGTCGTCGTCACGATCGCGCGACGAGGATGACCGCGCCGACGTCGTGGACCCAAACCCCTTGCTGGGCCGGCGCCGGTCGAATCCCGCTGCGATGACCGTGACCTTCATCTCCTCACCCAGATCGTCGTCGACGATCGCTCCGAAGATGAACTCGGCCTCTTCGTCAGCATGGTCGGACACAATCCTCGCCGCCTGCGTGGCTTCGTGGAGCGTCATCGACGTTGGTCCTGAAACAGACAGGAGCACACCTTTGGCACCGTCCATCGAGCTCTCCAGCATCGGGGACGAAATCGCCCTTTCCGCGGCCTGGGTTGCGCGGTTCTCACCGGTGGCCCTCCCGATACCCATGACTGCGGCCCCGGCGTCGGCCATGATTGTCCTGATGTCGGCAAAGTCGACGTTGATCAGGCCCGGTGTGGTGATGACGTCGGTGATTCCGGTCACACCGCTCATCAGCACTTCGTCTGCGAGCCGGAATGTGTCGGACATCGGGGCATCGGGGTCGCCTACATCGAGGAGCCGGTCGTTAGGAATCACGATCAGGGTGTCGACCGAGTCTTTCAGGGCTTCGATCCCCTGTTCGGCGTGGACCGCCCGCCTCCGTCCTTCGAAGCCGAAGGGCCGGGTCACGACGCCTACCGTCAGCGCTCCCACCGAGCGAGCAACCTCAGCGACGATCGGTGCCCCACCGGTCCCGGTGCCACCACCTTCTCCGGCTGTGATGAAGACCATGTCAGAGCCCTTGAGCACCTCTTCCAGCTCGGCACGGTGCTCTTCGGCCGCGGCCCGGCCAATCTCGGGGTTTGCCCCGGCGCCGAGGCCACGAGTGACCTCCCGACCGATGTCGAGCTTGACATCGGCATCACTCATCAGCAATGCCTGGGCGTCGGTGTTGAGGGCGATGAATTCGACACCGCGAACACCTGCGTCAACCATCCGGTTGACCGCATTGACCCCACCGCCGCCGATGCCGACCACCTTGATGACTGCGAGATAACCCGCACTTGAATTGCTCACAAGACCTCCAACAATTGAACCTTGAACAAGAGGTTTACACTTGTTGCTGCGCTTAGTAAACCCTCAAAGTCTAAGGTATTACTTCAGGTTTAGGGTTCTTCCTCTCCTTCATCGTCCTCGCCATTTCCGGCTCCATCCTCACCGGCTTGGCCCGCTCCTCCGTCTCCAGTGGCAGGATCAGGCCCATCCAAAGCGCCTGGAGCGACCACCGCGGGGTTGGTCGGAGCGATCATGTTGATCAATGATCCCTCTTCCAGTGACTCCAGCAGGAGGGTGGCAAGGCTGAGCGCTTTGTCGGCCATTTCGACCGGTCTACCGAGTCGCACCTCGAAGCCGCCCACCACCGCCCACAGTTCGGTGGAGCGCACCTCGATAACTGCGTCGGAGCCCAGAGAGACCGGGAGGGTGTCGATGAACTCGAGTGACCCGAGGACCAATCGGGACTCTTCGGCGTCCGACTCCGAAACCGACTCCAGCCTGATATGGCCCATGGTGTCGTCTGGTTGGGACTCACCCGGCAACGCCGCCCCATCGACCGCACGTCGGGCCCAGCCACCTCCCGTCTCCACCCAAGCCACCGGCGTCCGCTCCGTTACCGCGACCACCACCCGTCTCGGCCAATCGAGAACCACGCTGGCCTCCTTGACCCAGGGGTCTTCAAGGAGTTGCGCCTCTACGGCTCCGGACCGGATCAGGATCAGTGGTCTGCCCTCCACCACCTTATGGGCCGACAGGACGGACCGGGTGTCGCTGGACTGGACGCCCGAGACATCGAGAGCTTCGACGCTGAAGGTCGGCGAGAGCAGTAGCCACACGGACCCTCCTATCAGCGCGATCAGAGCCAGGAGGCGGAGAATCCGGTTGATGCTTCTCCGAGCGCGGTCTTCTGCGACCTCGCGCCTTCTGTCCGCCAGGCGGGGATCAATCGTCATCATCGAAACCCACCATTTGGATCTCCGGCTCGAGGTCGACGCCGGCGCGCTCGTTCACCAATCGTCGCACTTCGAAAATCAGCGCTCTGATCTCTTCACTTGTCGCTGTCGGCGATGCGACGAAGAAGTTGGCGTGTTTTTTCGACACCGCCACTTGACCCAGGCCAAAGCCCTTCAGCCCGGCGTTGTCGATGAGGTAGCCGGCGGTGCTCCCCTCGGGGTTCTTGAACACACTCCCGGCGTTGAGGGTCCCACCCGGCTGATTCTCCTTGCGCCACCGGGTGATCCGACGAAGTTCTTCTTTGCTGTGACTGCCTTCGGTGGGCCCTGATCCGGCGAACACCGCTGAGACCACCACCCAGTCCGCCTTGACGTTGCTGTGCCGATACCCCATTTCGAGTTTGTCGGGGTCTGCATTGAAGTCGGTGCCTGATGGGAGATCGATGATGCGGGCGCTGACCAACCGGTCACGCGTTTCGATCCCGAAACAACCGGCATTCTGACGCACCGCGCCGCCGACCGAACCGGGGATACCGACAAGAAACTCCAGCCCGGCGATTCCGGCATCGACGCTCCCCCGGGCCACCCGGGGCAACGGTGCTCCCGCCTCTGCCGTCACTTCGATTCCGTCGTAGGAGATCGCGGCGAAGCCGGTTGCCATGTGGATCGTGAGACCGTCGAAGCCACTGTCGGCAACGAGAAGATTCGATCCACGACCGAGGACCAGGATCGGAAGGTGCATACCTTTCACTGCTTCGGCGACTTGGCCAAGTTGGGCGGAATTTTCAGGTCGGGCGTAGAACCGTGACGGACCGCCGGCCTTGTAGGTGGTGAGGGGACCGAGCGGGACATGCTCCTCCACCAGTCCCGAACCGATCAGCATCTCCAGCGTCATGGTCTCGACTCGGCGAGGATGCGGGCAAGCTCGGTTGGCACAAGGGTGATGTCACCGGCTCCCATCGTGACCACGAGGTCGCCGGGCGCGACGCTTCTCGCCAGAAACGGTGCCAGCTCCCTCCGGTGCGGAACGTAATCCACTTCTCCCCCAGCGGCCCGCACCGCATCGGCGATCAGCTCGCCGTTGATCCCGGGGATCGGTGTCTCTCTCGAGCCATACACGTCGGTTACGACGACCCGGTCAGCGATTGCCAGCGCAGCGCCGAATTCGTCGGAGAACCTCTCCGTCCTCGTATAGAGATGAGGCTGGAAAACGGCCCAGACCCGGCCCGGGTGCCATTCTTTCGCAGTGCGCAGGTTGACTCCTACTTCGGTCGGATGATGTGCGTAATCGTCGATGAGCGTCACGCCTCCAATGGTTCCCCGATGCTCCCATCTCCTGCCGACACCGGTGAAGCCCTCCAGTCCCGGGGCCGCAGCGGCGACATCCATCCCCATCTCACCTACCAGGGCGAGCACTCCAGCGGCGTTCAGAGCAACGTGGGTGCCCGGTCGGCTCAGCGCCACGTCGACACTCACTGATGGCCCGACGAGAGTGAACCGGGTTCCCCCGCCGGTCCGGGCCATGTCCGTCAACTTCCAATCGGCGTTGTCGGAGAGACCGTAGGTGACCGAGGCGGTTTGGCGGGCCAGGTCGGCTGAGCCGGGATCATCGGCACATGCGACTACCGGGCCGGCGACAGCTGCTGCAACCGTGACAAACGAGCGGCGCATCTCACGCTCAGATCCGAAATGCTCGAGATGCTCCGGTTCGACGTTGGTCACGATGAGCCCCTTCAGCGTGAGATGTTCGAACGTGCGAAACGCCTCGTCGGCCTCGACCACCATCAGGTCCGACGTCCCGTAATGGCCATTGGTGGCGAGACCGGAAATGTCTCCGCCGACGATAAATGACGGATCCAGGCCCAACGATCGGAGGGCAGTGACAAGGAGGGCAGTTGTGGTGGTCTTTCCGTGGGTCCCGGTAGCGCCGATGGTCGGAACCGAAGCGGTGATGGCTCCGAGCAACCGCGGCCTTCTCCAAACCGGTTTTCCCGAGGCGGAAGCCGCCAACAACTCCGGATCGCGTTCGGGGACCGCCGAGGACGCCACCACGAGATCGGCCTGTCGGGCAATGTCGGGGTTACTGCCTGCATACGCCTCGATGCCGAAGTCGCCGAGTCGGCTCAACGTGGCGTCTCCCCGTATGTCGGAGCCCGAGACTTGATGGCCCAGACCGACCAGGACCTTGGCGATGGCGCTCATCCCGGAGCCGCCGGCACCAACGATGTGGATGCGGTCGTAGTCGAGTCTCATCGTGAAGCCTCAATCATGGCTTCTGCAATGGCCTTTGCGGCATTGGGCCGGGCGATCCGTCGGGCGCCGGCCATCATCGAGTCCAGCGCACCGGGATCGGACATGATCTCCGTGATCACAGCAGGAAGCCGGGTCAGGTCTCGTTCGGTGACGACAGCTGCCGCCCCGGCTTTTTCGAGAAATGCCGCGTTTTCCCTCTGATGGCCGGATGACCCGAACTCGCCCGGGACGAGGATTGAAGGGGTTGCCGTCGCCGTGATCTCGGCAACCGCTCCCCCGGCTCTGGCGACCACGAGGTCGACTGCTGCGAAGAACAGCTCCATGCGTTCCTCGAAGCCTTTGCGCACCCATCGGACCGACGACTGCCTCCCGCGATAAACATCCTCATGGGAGGCTCCCACGAGGTGCACCACCTGGATTGGCGGACCTTTCCATTCCCCGACCATTCTGGCCACTGCCTCGTTGATCACACGTGCCCCCAGCGAGCCCCCGAAGACTCCGAGCACGGGGAGATCAGGGTCGAGCCCGTAGTACTCCAGCGCCCCGGCCCGTAATGCTCCGCGATCAAAGCGCGCAATCGAGGAGCGCACGGGATTTCCCACCCACTCCGCTCCGGGAAGACCGAGAGTGTCCGGGAAAGAGGTGAATACTTGCTCGGCCCATCTGGCCGCGATTCGATTGGCGAGTCCCGCTCCGGCGTTTTGCTCTGAAACGATCAGCGGTGTTCCGGATCTGGTGGCTGCCATCGCAACCGGGACCGTCACGTAGCCGCCCATTCCCAGCACGGCGCCCACATTCCGCTCGATCAGCTCGTCAGCCATGCGCTTCCTGGCTCGCAGCACCACGACGGGCAGGGTCAGGTTCGAAGGCGAAAGGCTTCTCTTCAGGCCACGCAGCTCGAGCTGGAGGAATTCGAAGCCGTTCTCGGGGAAGATCTTCGATTCGACCCGGGCGCCACCGACACAAAGTATGTCCGAGCGGGCCACTCCCGCTTCGACCAGGGCCTCCGCCACGGCCAGCCCCGGATAGACATGACCACCGGTTCCGGCCGCAGCTATTACGAAACCCATGTCACTTCTTCGCAGCCGCGACACCCTGTTGTGCGATGTTGACCAGGATGCCGAGCGCCGCCATCGACACAATCAGGGCAGCGCTGCCGAACGAGACGAACGGAAGGGCAATTCCCGTAATCGGGAGCAACCCGAGAACTCCACCGATGTTCACCAGAGCCTGAAACGAGAGCCAGACGGTGATGCCGGCAGCCACCATCCGCCCGAAGTTGTCCGGAGCGCGGAAAGCCACGATCCACCCGGCAAAGGCCAGCACGGCGAAGAGCCCGACAACTGTCATCGACCCAATCAACCCGGTCTCCTCGCCGATGATCGCGAAGATGAAATCGGTGTGTGCGTTGGGAAGGTAGAACCAACGTGCCCTGCTCGCTCCGAGGCCCACCCCGAAGAGGCCCCCATTGGACAGTGCGTAATAACCCTGAACCAACTGATAGCCCTGGTCGGAAGCAGTTCCCCAGGGGTCGAGGAAGCCGTCGAGCCTGCGGAGCCGGTATGTCTCGCTGAAGGCAAGCACCGTTGCCGCACCCACGGCAGACGTGGCGAGAAGGGCCACGTACCGAAAAGGCGTCACACTTGCCATCACCACGGCCAGCGCAGCGGCACCAATCACAATCAACGTCCCCAGATCGGGTTGCTTCATCATCAAGAACCCGACCGAACCGACGATCACGATCATCGGGACGGCGAAGTGCCAGAAGCGGGTGAGCAGCTTCGCCTTGCGGTCCAGGACCAGCGCCAGTGTGAGTATCACCCCGAGTTTTGCCAGTTCGGAGGGCTGGAGATTGAACCCGGGAAGGGGAATCCACCTCTGCGCACCCCCGATTGTCGGGCTCACCATCGGAACCGCGATCAGCAAGCCAACGGAGAGAACCATCAATGGCGCAGCAACCTTGCGATAGAGCCTGTAGTCGATCCTGCTCGTGATGAGGAGGGCCAGGGTGCCGACGCCGACCCCGATCAATTGCTTCTTGAAGAAGAAGAAACGGTCCGCCGCCTGATCGATGCCGACCACCGATGACGCCGATTGTGTCGACCCCAGACCGATGACGATAAGGACGACCGCGACTACCAGCAATGCGGTCGCCGACCGGTTGTTCACCCGCGCTATCTCGGCCTTGTCCCGAGCTGCAGCCCTCACTCTGCTTATCGAGGTCACATTCGAAGTCACTTCCCCGCCCTCTCCTTTTCCATCTCCAACACCAATTCCTGAAACCGATCCCCGCGTTCTCCGTATGAGCCAAACTGGTCGAAACTCGCACAGCCCGGAGCCAGCAGGACAGTGTCACCGCGCCGAGCGTGTGCGTCGGCGATACGAACCGCCTCCTCGAGGGTCCCGGCGAGCTTCCCGATACCACCCGCCCCGGCTACGATCTCAGGGCCCGCCTCACCTATCCCCAGAACAAGGCTCAGATTCGGCTCCTCAGCCAGGATGCTGACATCGATGCCCTTGGCCAGCCCGCCGGCGATCAGGATGACCCGGTCGTGGGCCCGTATCGATGCCAGAGCGGCATGCGGGTTGGTCGCCTTGGAATCGTCAACCCAGTCGACGCCGCCAATACGGGACACGATCTGGCGACGGTGGGCCCCCGGGCGGTACCCGGTGGCTGCAGTTGATACCGCCCCGGCAGAGGCACCCATCCACAACGCCAGAGCTGCCGACATGGCAAGGTTGGAGAGATGGATCGGGTCGTTGAATTCCAATTGATCCACGGGGACGCTCACGTCGCCGACTACCAGAGATCCGCCATCCACTCCGCCGCCTCCTTCGGGCAGGCTCCGCCCCGAGATCGGAAACCTCTCACTGGAGGCCCCGGTGATCAGCAAGACCGCGCCCTCGTCGTCAGAGTCGTAAACGAGGAGGTCTTCTGAAGTCTGGTTCTTGTAGATGTTTCTTTTCGCCGCCGCATAGCCCGACGGTGATCCGTGCCAGTCGAGATGATCCACGGCGACATTGGTCACAGCGGCAGCCACCGGGTGGAAGGTCTCGGTGAAGCGGAG
Organism: Acidimicrobiia bacterium; assembly: GCA_040880765.1. Lineage (GTDB taxonomy): Bacteria > Actinomycetota > Acidimicrobiia > Spongiisociales > ZC4RG35 > MA-ANB-1. The sequence continues at coordinate 18,356 of JBBDHT010000067.1, forward strand.
CTGAAAGCTCGACGTTTCCACCACGAGAGCGTCATGGGGGCCATCGACAAAATCAGAGAGCGGAAACCCGATGTTGCCCGTGGCCAGCGCATCGATACCCGACTCATTGAGCATCAGAGCCGTAGCCTCGGTCACGGTTGTCTTGCCGTTGGTCCCGGTGATCGCGACCATCGGGATCGTTGTGTGGCGCGAAGCGAACTCGATTTCGCTCCATACCGGCAGACCGGCCTCGAGACAATCCACAACGGGCCTGGAACGCTCGGAGAAGCCCGGTGAGCTGATTACGAAGTCGATCCCCCCGGCCAGGACGGGGTCCCAAGGCCCCGAGGCGATGCTCATGCCTGTCTCGTAGGCCTCGGCTGACGGCTCCTGGTCGAACAGAGTCACGCTGTTCCCGAGGCGCCCGGCGAGGCGGCCGGCGGCCAGGCCGGAGACTCCGGCGCCAAGTATGAGGACCCTGCTGCTCACAGAATCCCTTCCAACCTCAGAAAGTCGGCGTAGAAGAGCCCCAGTCCCAATGCCACACCAATCCCGGTGAGGATCCAGAAGCGAATTACGACCGTGGTCTCCGGCCATCCGCTCAGGTCGAAATGGAAGTGGATCGGGGCCATTCGAAAGATGCGGTTCCCGGTGAGCTTGAAACTCGCCACCTGCAGGATCACGGACAACGTCTCGGCCACGTAGATGGCACCGAGTATTACCAGGAGGAGGTGGGTGTTGGTCAGCAAAGCCAGAGCCGCAAGCAGCCCACCAATGCCCTGTGATCCGACATCACCCATGATTATCTTCGCGGGAGGCGCGTTCCACCACAGAAACCCGAGGATTGCTCCGAACATGGCCGCTGAAACCACGGCGAGCTCCAACGGGTCGACCGCCTGGTAGAAATCGCGATCCCCAGCAGGAAATTGGTTTCGGAACTGCCAGAAGGCGATGACGGTGAACGACGCCACAACGAGGGCCGAAGAGCCGGCAGCGAGCCCGTCCATGCCGTCGGAGAGGTTCACACCATTTGCCGCACCGGTGAGCATGAAGAGGACCCAGATCACGAAGAAGATGCCCAGGTCGATCCCGAGGGGGCGGACGAAAGAGATCTCGGTGACGACCCCGGCTGACGTCGCTCCCCAGGCGAACAGGGCGGCGATGGTGAGCTGACCTCCGAACTTTGCGACCTTGGAGAGTCCGAGACTGCGCCGGTTGGAGTACTTGATCCAATCGTCGGCCAGCCCGACGAGAGCCATCCCGGTCAGGGCGAATATCGCGAGGAGGCCGCCCGGTGCGAATTCGAGAATCTCGAATTCGAAGCCGGAAGGAGTCCAGATCCGCAGGTGCGAGACCGCATACCCGAATACCGCAGCTCCGACAAAAACAATCCCGCCCATGGTCGGCGTTCCCTGCTTGTGGGCGTGCATCCCGGCGATCTCCTCCTGGATGAACTGGCCGATCGAGCGGCGCCGGAAAAACCCAATGGCAAAACGGGTTCCGACGATCGACACGACCAAAGAGACCCCGGCGGCGATGAGCAGAGAAATCACGGTCCCATGCTCCCCGAATCGGAACGATTATTGGTGGACTTCCGCAAAAGTTTCAGAGATTCACGCGCCGTCTCCCGATCATCGAATGGCGTCACCAACCCGCCTATCTCCTGGCCCGGTTCGTGGCCTTTGCCCAGGATCAAGACCACGTCTCCCGGGAGGGCCATCCCGATCGCCTCGGCGATGGCCCTTCTCCGGTCTCTCTGGCGGGTTGCACCGGTGGTTACGCCTTCCATCACATCTTCGATGATCCTGTCCGGGTCTTCCGACCGGGGATTGTCGCTCGTGACCACCAGCACATCGGCGGACGAGGCTGCCCTGCCCATGAGGGGTCGCTTGGCGCGGTCACGGTCGCCGCCGGCACCGAACACGGCGATCAGCTTCCCGGAGGTCATCGCGCGCCCGGTCGCGACCGCCATGGCAATCCCGTCGGGAGTGTGGGCGTAGTCGACCACGACCGTAGGCTCCCCTTCTCCCGAAACGATCTCAAAACGGCCGGGAACGGGGCCGATGTCGCCGAGGTGATCGATCAAGTCTTCAGTCGCTGCCCCGGCGGCCACCGAAGCGGCGAATGCGACCACGAGATTGGATACGTTGAATCGGCCGTGCACAGCCGCCGACCCCTCGAACATCCCGTGAGGAGTGAGAAGCTGGAAGCCAGTTCCTGATGGAGCCGGCTCGATATCGATGACCTCATAGTCTCCGCCGCTCCCGACGGTCAACTGCTGGCCCTCGAACGCCGTGGAGAGGCTGCGTCCCATCGCATCATCGATGTTGAAGACCGCCGTGCCTATCTCGAAATCCCGAAACAGCCTTGCCTTGGCATCGCGATACCGCTCCATCGAGCCGTGGAAGTCGAGATGGTCTCGTGACAGGTTGGTGAAGGCGGCGACAGCGAACCTGGTCCCGTCCACCCGGCGCAGGGCCAGCGCATGGGAGGAAACCTCGACTGCCGCTTTGGCAATGCCCGAATCTCGCATTCTGGCAAGGAGACGCTGGAAATCGGAGGCCTCGGGTGTGGTCCGCACCGACGTCAGCGATTCGCTCCCGATGCGGCTGGCGATCGTGCCGATGATCCCGGTGTTGAAACCCGACATCCCCAGCAACGACTCCAGGTAGTGGGTCACCGTCGTCTTCCCATTGGTACCGGTGACGCCGATCACATCGACGGTCTGCGATGGATGGCCGTGGACTTCGGCGGCTAGCTCGCCAAGTATGTCTCGTGTGTTTCTGACGACGAGCTGACTGACGTCGGAGGCAACTCGCCGCTCGACACACACTGCAGCGGCTCCTGCTTGTGTCGCCTGATCGACATAGTCGTGGCCGTCGTGATCCGCACCCCGGATCGCGACGAAAATCGTGCCCGGGCCAGCCTCACGAGAATCGTGGGTGACGTCATGAACACGAGTCTCAGGAATTCCAACGACATTGCCCTGTACCGCCTTCGCCAGTTCCGATAACGTCTTACTCGATTCCATCGGGAGTAACTCCCAACCTATGGAGTGCATGCTCCATGACCTCTGCGAAGACCGGTGCCGCCGACACACCTCCGGTCCGATATTCATGCGACGGCGCGTCGATCACAACCGCAACCACCACTTTCGGGTCGTCGATGGGTCCCATGCCGACAAAGCTGGCCCTCGTGGCTTCCACATAGCGGCCATCCTCACCGAGCTTGTTGGCAGTACCGGTCTTTCCGCCCACCCGGTAGCCGTCCACCTGCGCGTTCTGCCCGGTGCCGCGCTCGACCACTCCAGCCAGCAACTCCCGCATGAGAGAGGCAGTCTCCGGCGACACCACCATCCGGGTCTCGATCCCGGCAACTTCGGTATTGCCCTGTGCATCCACTGTTGAAGAAACGATATGAGGGCTGGTCCAGATCCCGTTGTTTCCGATGGCGGCATAGGCGGCTGCCATCTGTAGCGGTGTAACTGCCACCGAATAGCCAATGGCGCCCGATGCCCAGCAGGTCTCGCACCCGGCAGCGAAGTTGAGCAGACCCGTCGCCTCCGCGCCGTAGTCGATGCCGGTCGGCGACCCCAGGCCGAATGCCTTGATGTACTCGACCATTCTCTCCTCACCAAGCACCTCAGCGACGTTGATCGTTCCGACATTGGACGACTGGACGAAAATGTCTTCGACCGTCATATCGCGCGTTTCGTGCTTGTCGAAGTCGCGATAGCACCCATAAATGTTGTCGTCGTCGAAGTCGCAGGCACCTTCACGAAGTTCGATGACGTCCGCCACGTCGGGGAATATGGTCCCCACCTGGACCGCCCCGGTTTCCAGGGCTGCTGCCACTGTGATCAATTTCTGAGTCGAACCCGGCTCGTAGATCCCGCGCACGTTGAAATTGGAGAACGGGTCGCCCTCGGTGGTCAGCCTGGTCACCGGATCGAATGCTGGGGCACCGGTCATCGCCAGCACCGCACCGGTCTCGACGTCCAGCGCTACCACCCAGCACGCCTCAGCTTCGGCGGTCTCGAGCATCGCCTGACAAGCCTGCTGGGCCTGGTACTGAAGGGGCAGATCGATAGTTGTGTTCAGGTCGATCCCCGGTACCGCAGGCACGATGTCGCTCATCCCCTGCGGGATGGGGATATTGTCCTTGTCCCGTTCGTAGAGTTCCCGGCCCGGGACACCGCTCAAGCCGTCTTCATAGATGATCTCCAGACCCTCCTGGCCCAGCCCGTCGATATCGACGAACCCAACCACATGGCTGGCAACGTCGCCGGCGGGATAGACACGGGTCGACTCGGGACGTGAATAGACGCCCCTCACATTGAGAGCAAGTAACTCGTCGGCGACGTCTGAATCGACCTGCCGTTTGATGTAGACAAAGTCTTTGTCGGAGGTCAACCTTTCATACAAGACATCGGGATCGACCCCAAGCAGGGTCCCGAACTGCTGGGCGACCCACAACGGCTCCTCGACCTGACCGGGCACGGCAAACAGGCTCTCGGCTTCTACGGTCATGGCAAGGAGGTCTCCGTTGCGGTCGAATATCTTCCCGCGTTGGGGTGGAAGCACACGACTGACGAGGCGCTGCTGCAGCCCTCGTTCGGCGACCTCGGGGCCCATCACGATCTGGATTTGCACCAGGCGCCAGGCCACGACCCCCCAAGCCAGAATGAGGACCAATCCGATCAACGCGAGCCTGATTCGCTGCGGGTTGACGCCGCGCCCGACCGTGACAGTGGCCACGTCAGGTGCTCGCCTGGAGCTCCTCACAACCGGGACACAAGGCCCCGTTCGTGAGCCCGACTCCAGCGCGTAGACGGGTGATCACTGCGTGCCCTCCTGAGATGCCTGAACTACCTGTGGCGAGCCCCGGTCGAGATCAACCAGGATCTGATGGGTTTCCTCGGGGATGACCAGACCCATCTCCTCTGCGAGCGGTGCAATCCGGGCCGGATTCTCCAGACTTGCGATCTCGATGTTCAGATCGCGATTGATCTCCGTCTGCTCGGCAATGGCGGCGTTGAGCTCGGCCAACTCGAAGGCTGAGTTGTCGAGCGAAGTGCGGGCGAAGACGAGGCCAAGGAAGGCAGTGACTCCCACCAACGCCATGATCATCCAAGGCGCGATAGCCGGCCTCCGGATCTTTCGACCCCGCAGGACCCGAAGTCCGCCCTCGGGATGGACGGCCTTCTGCGGGCGGGCGCTCACGCTGCCACCTTTTCGGCGGCTCGCAGCAGAGCAGACCGAGCCCTCTTGTTGGAGCGGATCTCGGCATCGGAGGCGCGAACCGGCTTCCTGGTGAGGATGCGCAAAGATGCTGTGTTCCCGCATCCACAAACCGGGAGGCCGGGAGGGCAGGTGCAGCCTTTCGCCCCGGCAACGAAACGACGTTTGACGATTCGGTCTTCCAGGGAGTGGTAGCTGATTGCCAGAACCCGTCCGCCTGTCGCAAGTGAATCAATGGCTCCATCGAGGCCCGATTCGATGGCGTCGAGCTCACCGTTGACCGCGATCCGGATCGCCTGGAAGGTGCGGCGGGCAGGATGGCCCGCCCGTCGACGGGCTGCAGGCAACGCCGCCGCGATTGCCTCAGCCAGTTGGGCGGTGCTTTCGAGAGGTCGAGCGTCGACTATGGCCGTGGCAATTCGGCGAGCCTGCGGCTCCTCACCAAAGCGCCGGATGATTCTGGCCAGCTCATCCGTCGGCCATTCATTGACGATTTCCGATGCGGTTGTGGTGGCGTCAGGGCCCATTCTCATATCCAGGGGGCCGTCCTTACGGTAAGAGAAGCCGCGTTCCGGCTCGTCGAGCTGACGGGAAGAGACACCAAAGTCGAAGAGAACCGCTGCAGGGGTCACGGAGGCCCGGGCGGCGACCTCTCCCACCTCGGAGAAGTTGGCTTCGACCACGGACACGCCCAGGGCTGCGCCGTTGGCGACTGCCTCGGGATCCCGGTCGATGCCTATGATTTCCACGTCGTCTCCAAATTCCTCGATCACTCTCTTGCTGTGGCCGCCGCCGCCGAAGGTGGCGTCCACCACCACCCCGGGCATCACCGGTCTGATCAGCTCAATCACTTCGTCCACCAGGGCGGGACGGTGATAGTCCATGCTTTCTCTTCCGTCTCGGGTCTGGCTCATTGCCAGCCCCCCGGGCGCTGGTACCAAATGGGAAGCGGGCGGAGTCAGGGGCCTTCCATTGGTGTCCGGGGGGCTGGCAAGAAGCCAGCCGCTGCTGCTGATCGGGATCAATCCTCCTCATCTTCTTCGAGGTAAACCTCGTCTCCTGTTTCACGGTCTGCCAGGTACCTGTCCTTGTTCCAGACCTCGATGTGGTCGAGGACGCCGAGCACAACGACCTCGCTGCTCGGCTCCAGGGTCGCGAATTGGCGAAGATCACCGTTGAGTTTCACCCGTCCGCCGGCGAGAACGTCCACAGAGTCCGCACCTGCAAATACGGTCCTGGCGAAGCGCCGACCCGAGCGGTTCTTCGGTTGTTCGGCGAGGACCTCTTCGGCGCGTTTTTGGAACTCTTCGGGGGTGTAGATCAGAAGCTGTCCGTCCTGGCCCTTGGTCACGACACAACCCGCCTTGAGCTCGTCACGAAAAGAGGAGGGCATGACCACCCTTCCCTTTTCATCCAGGCTGTGGAAGTACTCGCCAAGGAACACTTCATCTTCTCTCGTCCGTCCGTCCTGTCCTCAGACCCCATAACGACGTCTGTGTGTGACACTATGACCCACTTTACCCCACTTGTCAACCTTTCGCTCCCTATCCAGAGCGCGACGCGGGTAAGAGAGGATGATCGGAGAGAGACGCGCGATCGGTCGTCACTTCTTTGGCTGTCCTCCCGCTTGCGCGGGGAAGGATGGAGAGTTGCGGGCCGGGAAGCCCGGTCAGATCAAGAGCGTTTCGAGCCTCGGGGCTCGGCAAGGCGAACTTTGAGCGCCCTACCACCCATGGTCGATCCCTTGAGAGCGTCGATTGCACTGCGGGCCTCGCCCTGGGACATCTCAACGAAACCGAACCCCTTCGACCTGCCATCGCGGCGGTCGGTGATGACGGTTGCGTTGTGCACTCTGCCGTGGCGGGAGAAGAGATCGCGGATGTCGGAGTCGGTGGCTGTCCAGGGAAGGTTCCCCACGAACACGCTTGGCCTCCGGCCTTCGTGCTTCACAGAGTCGTCATTCCTCCGGGCGCCGCCCTTATCCGGGCGCGAGCGGGATGAGGACGTTGCACCGGCCCGGGGTTTGCCCTCGCGACGGTCTCCGTTCTCACCACGGGGCGAATCCCCCATTTGATGACCGCCGCCGACAAGATCGCTGAGAAGTGGCGCTCCGAACGGGACGTTCAGGTCCAGCTGGCGCTGCAGCTTCTGCACCGAGCTTCTCTTATCTCGCGTCACCAGGCTCACGACCGAACCCGAAGCGCCCGCACGGGCGGTCCGGCCGGAACGGTGCAGGTAGTCCTTGTGGTCGCCTGCAGGGTCGTAGTGGATCACTGTCTCGACAGCCTCGATGTGGATGCCGCGGGCAGCGACATCGGTAGCGATCAGCGCCTGGACCCGTCCGTTGGAGAAGTCCTTCAGCGCCCGCTGTCGTTGATTCTGCGATCGGCCACCGTGCATCGCCACGGCTTTGACGCCGGCAGCCGCGAGCTGTTTGGACAGGCGATCGGCACCATGCCTGGTTCTCGTAAAAACGATCGATCGACCCGAATGGGCGATCACGTCGGCAGTGTGCTGGATCCGGTCATGATGTTCGACGTTCCAGAAGTGATGCCGGGCATCGTCAGCCTCCGACTCGACCGTGCCGGTCTCGTGGCGGACCGGGTCCTTCTGGTAATCCCTGACGAGCACAGCAACGTCTCCATCGAGCGTCGCAGAGAAGAGGAGCGTCTGTTTCTTCGCCGCCGTTTGATCGAGGATTCGTTTTACCGCTGGCAGGAACCCCATGTCGGCCATGCGGTCGGCTTCGTCCACCACCACCATGTCGATTTCCCCGAGACTAACGAGCCCCTGGTCGATCAGGTCTTCAAGACGCCCGGGTGTCGCGACGAGGATGTCGACGCCACGGTTCAGCGCCGTGCGCTGCTGCCCGTAGGCGACGCCTCCGTATACGGCGAAGACATCTCTGCCCATCGCCCTCGCCAGAGGCACAATCTCCTCTTTGATCTGCTCGGCGAGTTCGCGGGTCGGGGCCAGGATCAGGCCACGGGGCCGGCGCTTGGTCGCCTTGCCCACGCGAGCGACCACCGGGATTCCGAAGGCGAGTGTCTTGCCCGAACCGGTCGGGGCTTTACCGGCAACGTCGCGGCCGTCGAGACCGTCGGGAATTGTCGCCACCTGGACGGGGAAGGGCTCGATAATGCCTTTCTTCTCCAGGATGCGCGCTATCTGATCCGGCACGCCAATAGATGCAAAAGTGTTTTCCATGATTTCTCCAGTCCCCGGCCGGGGACATAGTCGGTTGTTAGATGTCGTTTCGATGACGCGGCGTCGCCGCATTCATGAATTGACGTAGGGCGGCCGAAGAGGCGGTCCAACCGTTAGAAGAACTGGAAGTCGTTGCTCATCGAGGAAGCGTGTCAACGCTGGCCTCCACTCGATGCGATGTGCCCACTCTACCAGGGTCAGAGGGATAGCCGACCCATTCAAGCGGTCTCCTGGAGGAGGTAGGGTTGCCATGCAGGATCGAGCTCGTAGCCGGTTGATGCGTATATCCATCCGAACTGCCGCGGAGGCGCCGGGCGCTCGGCCAGCTGGAGACCGGCTTCGACCGGAGTCCTGTCAGCTTTCCTCACATTGCAGCTTCGACAACATGCGACCACGTTCTCCCATGTGTGGTCCCCGCCCTTGGAACGGGGTAGAACGTGATCAATCGACTCAGCAGGCCCGCCGCAGTACTGGCACCGGTTGCCGTCGCGTCCAAAAACTGCCCGCCTCGAAACCGGAACCGAGCGCCGGTAAGGCACCTTCACATATCGGACCAGTCGGACAACGGACGGAACATCGACGATGATCTCAGCAGAGGCCCAGACCTCCTCCCGACCGGCGACGACAATCGCCTTCTCGCGGAGGACGAGCACCACCCCCCTCCGTGCGCTGACGACGGAAAGAGGCTCATAGCTAGCGTTCAGTACAAGTACTCTTGACATGGCTGCGTCTTCTTCTCAGGAGACGTTACCAAGTAGTGTGAGCCAAATCTGATTGTTTGGATCCGTCGGGCGTTAGAAAGCCGAGGGCAACCCCAACTGATCGCACCAGCGCCGTCGACCATCCGTCGCCGACGTCTCCGACACCCCTGTGCTCAGTAGAGCCGTCGGACACGACAACGGTGAGCCCGCCCGGGTCGCTCAGGGACACCGAAACCACTTCACGGGGTATCTGGCCCAGCACCTGACACCAGGCGTCGGCAAGGCCTTGGGCGATGGCGACCGGAGTGGCCGCGACTTGCCGGGACGATTGCACCTCACCCACGGCGACCTGGATGCGAGCGCCGATTTCGGTGGGTGTTATCTGCACGTCTGCTCCCGGGTCCGCGTCACCCCGTTTCTGACCGAGGGTCACCCGCGGCCGGACGAGACCCCGTACCCCGTATGCCACGAGGAGCTCATGCACCTCCTGGAGCACCCGGACCTCGTCGGCGTCCGGCGAGAGACGGAGGTTGAGGCCTCCAGCATCGGAAGCGAGGTCGACAGCAACGGCTTCGACACCTTCGATGTCCTGGATACGAGTGATGAGGCCCGGCGTCACGACACAGCCCTGATCGTTCGGCGCCAGCGGAGGAACTCGATGACGTCCTCGGGCGTTGTCTCCGACATGTCATTGCCGTAAGCGGTATGAACTCTCCAGTGGAGATATTCGGCGGAAGGACGCAGCCCACGATGGACACGCACAGCGAAAACGAACCTTATGGCCTCCAACAGGATCACAGGCCTGAGGCTCATAGCCCTCACGATTTTTCCCACACCCATGTACAAGCTCATGATTCGATAGCCATTCCCCGCGGCCAGTCTACCTCCCACAAGGATGAAGTGTCAGTAAAGTCCGGTGATATTCGGAAGAATCGGGAGATTTCGTTGATCGAGGCCAGCCCCCAGCAAATTGAGCTCTTCGGTGAGCGCTTCCATCGCATCGCCAGCAACGTGGAAACAGTGATCCAGGGCAAACGAGAGGTCATCGAACTTGTAGTCATGGCCCTGGTCGCCGAGGGTCACGTTCTCGTCGAAGACGTGCCAGGAGTGGGCAAGACCCAGCTGGCGAAGTCGATAGCTCGCAGCATCGATGGCGCCTTCAACCGCATCCAGTTCACGCCCGACCTTCTGCCCTCAGATGTCACCGGCGTATCGGTCTGGGACCGGAACAGGAGCGAGTTCGAGTTCAAGCCAGGCCCGATTTTCGCCAACATCGTGGTGGGTGACGAAATCAACCGGGCGAGCCCGAAAACCCAGTCCGCTCTGCTCGAGGCGATGGAGGAGCGTCAGGTCACTTCAGATGGGATGACCCGAGAGCTGGGACTCCCGTTCATGGTCGTCGCCACGCAAAACCCCCTGGAGCACGAAGGGACCTATCCGCTCCCCGAAGCTCAGCTCGACCGATTCATGATGCGTGTTGTCATCGGATACCCGAGCCGCCAGAAGGAACTCGAGATGATGGACACCCACGGAGTCCGATCGACCTTCCTCGACCTCGAACCAGTAGTCACCACCCAGGAAATCGGCGAGATGATCTCGATAGCCCGCGGGGTCACTGTCTCTCAGTCGGTCAAGACATACATCGTGGACCTTGTCGAGGGCACCAGGAACCATTCCGATATCCTCCTCGGGGCATCACCCCGTTCTGCTCTCTTCTTGCAGCGTCTCTCCCGGGCCAGGGCAGCCTCCGAGGGCAGAGAGTACGTGACGCCCGACGATGTCAAGGCTCTGGCGAACCCGGTCCTGGTGCACAGGATGTCGCTCCGGCCGGAGGCCCAGATGAGAGGCGAGACCCTCGACGAGGTCATCGGAGATGTGATGACCCGGCTCCGGGTTCCCGGCATGACTACCCGACTCGCCACCTGATGCCTACCGTCCGCGGCTGGGCATTAACCGGAAGCGGTGTCGCCCTCCTCATCCTCTGGTACGCCTTTGGTGACCTGGAGCTCTTGCTGGCTGCAATTTTCGTCTTGCTGCTCCAGGCCGGGTCGATTGCATACGTGCGTACCCGCCACCCCAAGCTCTCGATAGGGCGAAGGCTGGGCTCGGCAACCGTTCACGACGGGGACACCACGACCATCACCTTGCTTGTCGCGAACGACGGCAAGCGCGCAGCGACCAACCTCAGGATTGACGACAACATCAACAATCTGGGCACCGCCAGTTTCGAGTGCGCTCGCATCTCTCGCGGTGAGCAAACCACGGCCACCTATCGGGTGACCTGTCGGCCCCGCGGTGTCTACCGGGTTGGTCCCACTGAGGTGCACAGCGGCGATCCCATCGACCTCGCCAGGACGAAGGTCGGCATGGGCCCGGTCGACAGGATCGTCGTGTACCCGGCAGTCGAAGAGCTGACCGGGTTTCCGATTGTCCGTGGCCAGGACCCGGCGATGCAGGCATCACGGCCCGAACATGCCCGACGGGGCGGCGAGGACTTCTACACACTCCGCGAATACCAGCGGGGTGACGACCTGAGACGGGTGCACTGGCCATCGTCGGCCCGCACCGACGAGCTGATGATTCGCCAACTGGAAACTCCATGGCAATCGCGGGCGCTCGTGCTTCTCGATGTCAGGTCGAGCAGCTACGAATCCGGGGCCGCTTTCGAAAAGGCGGTGTCGGGAGCAGCGACAATTGTCACCCATCTCGTGTCATCAGGATTTGACGCCGACCTCTGGGCGGGGGATGCCGACCCCATCGACGCTTCGCGTTATGCCTCCGCAATGGAACGCCTCGCCCTCGTTCAACCCGATCCGGCGATCGACATCGAGGCAGTAGCCACCCGGATCCGCCAGAAAGGAGGGGGTGGCGCCCTGGTGATCGTCACCGGTGTAGCCGATCGCGCACTGCTCTCCGTCCAACAACTCCTCTCGCGCGACTACCCGACAACGGTCCTCATGTCGGCTTCGACGACCACATCGCAAACACTCGTCGGCTTCCACCGTCTCGGTGTCAGCACTATCTCGGTCACGCCCGACGAACCCTGGGCGCCGGCATGGATCACAGGAATAGACACATGGTCAGTAACACGCTCAGTCGTGTAGCGGGAATTGCCGCTTTCTCCTTGATGGTCGTCCGACTCGGGCGACTCTTCGAAACGGGCGGCGATGCACCGGCATGGCATCTGATTCTGGTCGCGGCCGCATTTCTCGGAGGAGTGGTGTGGTGGCTGGCATCGCAGACGATGTCCTCGCGACGCGCCGCCGCGGGTGTCTTTGCAGTAGCCGGGATTCTGCTTTTCCTTCGGATCTCCGTAGCTCAGACACTCATCGTTGGCTTTTTCCCCGGCCCCGAAACGCCGGCGGCATTGCTCGCCGAGATGGGCGAATCCTTCGACATCATGCGTTTCGGTGTCTCGCCGGTGTATCCCAGCGCCGGTCTCGTCGCAATCCTCGCCGTGGTGATGTGGGTTATCGGTGCCCTGTTCGTCTGGGGTGCCACACACGGCCCGGCAGCGGCGATGTCGCTGCCGTCGATCGGTATGTATCTCCAGTTCGCCGTGATCGACCGCGCTCCCGCCGGGCGCGGCTGGATGGGGATGGCTGCTGCAGTCTTCGCACTGGCGGTTGCCGCCATTGCCACCGACCGGAAGAGCGTTGCCGGCAGAGTCAGGGATTCCAGCGGCCGACCGCTCCCCCGCCATGGGGGGAGCCTGGCACTTGCCATGGCCGGAATCGTTGCAATCTCATCCGTCGCTCTGGCGACGTCGGCATCTCAGGTGGTTAACGAGTCGGGAAACATCAACTGGCGCTCCGGGGGCGGCTATGGCGAAGGATTTGGTGGAATCTCCTTCAACAGGCTGGTCGGGTTGCAGAAACGGGTGATATCCCGCTCCAACGCCGAGCTGTTCCGCGTCACGGTCGACAAAAACGCCCCCGATGCCAGCCAGATCTACTACCGGATGGAGACTCTCAGCCGCTACGACGGGCAGAGCTGGCTGCCCGGCAACGAACAGCTGGAGCGCTACTCCCCCGCTTCTGCAGGCGGCGACCCCAACTATTCCTACCAGGGCACCACGGTCACTTTCACCCAGCGGATCCGGATCGGCGCATTACGGGGCCCTCTCGTCCCTACTGCCGGCATTGCCCGGGCGCTGCAGAGCGACACCGACAACATCAATCAGTTCCAAGTGGCCCCTGATGGATCACTCATCAATCAGTCACAGCTCGATGAGGGGATGAGTTATCAGGTCGAAGCCGTGTACCCGCTCGAGCGGGCAGACTTCAACGGGCTGGCCACCGGGCCTGACGGCCAGCTCACCCCACTGTTCACTGAAGCCGGCCGCGCTGGGGCTTTTCCCGCTGAGCCGGCCCTCCCTCCCGGAGAGTTGAATCGGCCGGGCGATATCGACAGATATCTGGAGTTGCCTGACGACATCTCGTCGGTCGTACCAGCTCTCGCCCGCGAGGTGACCCTGGGCGCCCGCTCCGATTTCGAGATGGCCACGTTGCTGCAACATTGGTTTCGGGACAGCGGCACCTTCACATATTCGACTGAGGTGACGACCGGCCATACCGACCTCCAGTTAGCCGATTGGCTCACCGAAGAGGCAAGCCAGGACTACAGGACCGGCTATTGCGAACAGTTCGCCGCCTCCATGGCGGTGATGGGGAGGGCTCTCGGTGTCCCGAGCCGCGTGGTCTGGGGCTTCACCCCTGGCGAGGAGATCACCCAAAGCGACGGGACAACAGCAATTGTGGTCCGGGACAACAACGCCCACGCCTGGGTGGAGATGTGGATGGACGGGTTCGGATGGGTGAAGTTCGATCCCACCCCTCGTTCGGACGGGACACTCCCGGAGAGCTACACGGCGGCCTTCGATCCCTCTCTCTATGTCGCAGACCCGGTCCAGCAACCTTCTACCTTCGACCAACCCGGATTCGATGAAGACGGATCCGTTTTCGGGCTCGACGACGTCGACCTCGGTGGGCCCTCAGGCGCCGACTCCTCCGGATCCTTCCCGTGGTGGGTGCTGGCGGTCCCGATTCTGGCCCTGATCGGCTTTGCCATCCCATTGCTGAAAGGTCTACGGCGTCGCCGCAGGATGGCGATCATTCGCAGCGGCGACATCACGGCAGCCTGGGATGAGATCGTCGACCAGCTTTCCGACCTCGGCGAATCGATACCCGACCACAACACCCCGGTCGAATTTGCCCTGGCAACCGACCGCTCCCTCGTCCCCGTCGCCAGGGCGTACGGCGCCGTCATCTACGGCGGGCGCGCTAACGAAGGAGAGGTCGACGACTTCCTTGCCGTTGAGCACTGGATCAAGCTTCGCTACGAAAGTGGTCAGAGGATGAGAGCCTGGTTCAACCCCGGGTCACTGATCCGGCGCAGCAACGGGTGAATCCATGTCAGCCGGAGCGGCGCTCCTCCGCGATGTCGCTTTCCACCCGCCGCAACATGGTGAGGAATCGCTCTCTGTCGAGTTCGAATCTCGTGACATCTTCTTCCACCTCGCGGGCGATCTGGTCGATCGCGACGAAGAAGGAAAGCTGACCTTCACGGAGGGCGTCGAGTATCTCGCCTTCGTCCGAGCTCACCTTGAAGATGGTCTGACCGTCAGTCACCAATTTCACTTCCGAAAGGTGATTCTCCATACCGCCTTCGCGTCGGAGGTAATCCCACGCTCGACGCACCCGTTGCAGAGACATGCCGTTGTCGAGAAGGCTGCGAACAACCCGGAGGGCAACTAGATCTCTGAAGGAGTAGAGGCGCCGCACTCCGGGACGTCCCCCACTCTTCTGAACCGAAGGCTTCACCAAGCCGACCCGGTCCCAATAACGCAACTGGTGGTGTGTGCAATTGGTCAGCCGACATGCTTGCTCGGCCGTGAATGCCTGCTCCACTCTTTCCTTCCTAAACCGTTGACCTGGCGAATTGAGCCAGGTTCAAAAAACCTTATCCCGGCGATTGACTCCACCCCGGAGGAATGCCATGGGGACGCAACCTTAGCTGCTCCGACGAGCGGACGAAGGATCGCGAAATTCGCCGTCAGACGACTTGGTCGGAGTCGTTCTCCCCCGCGTCACCGGAGACCAATCTCTCCCGGATCACGGGCACGAGGACACTGACCGAAGCGACCAGGAGGGCAAATCCGATCAATGCGAAAACGATGTTCTGGGCGAAGAAGAAAAGGATCACGGCGAGGCCGATCACCGCCCCGAGGGCCGCCAGGCGAACCTTCACCGTCGGCATACTGTCGATGTTCTCAACGGCGCGGGCCAGCTCTGGGTCTTCCTCATAGAACTGTCGCTCTATCTCAGCGAGGATCTTTTGTTCCCGATCGTCTAAGGGCATTTGGTCGACTCTCGTTTTCCCTGTCTTCCCCAACTTTACACCGGCTCTGGAGTCAGTAGTCGATAGTTCACTCTGACGTTTCCTGCCAGTCGAGAAGACGCGCCGGTTCGACAACAGCGGAACCGAATCGGTCCTCCATTTCTCCAACGACCCGGGACACCCGGCTCCAGGGGTCTTCCTCCTCGAGCAGAAGCTGGCGGCCATCGTTGGTCTCCTCGAACGAAGACCCCGCCAGGCCGAGAAGGCGGACCGGCCGATCTGCCGGCACATCGGACAACATCTCTTTTGCCAGCCGGAAGATGTCGCGTGAACTGTCGACTCCACTGGTTGCAGTCCGGGACCTGCTCACGGTAGTGAAGTCGTCGTAGCGCAC
The DNA here is from genome assembly GCA_040880765.1 of Acidimicrobiia bacterium. GTDB lineage: Bacteria > Actinomycetota > Acidimicrobiia > Spongiisociales > ZC4RG35 > MA-ANB-1. The sequence continues at coordinate 34,216 of JBBDHT010000067.1, forward strand.
CTTTAGTGAAATCGTGCGAGGGCGGAGTGCTGCGCTTCGCAAGCGCATCGCGAGACGCTGGGAATGGGCCATGAGAGCTGACTCCACCAGGGCCCTTCCCTCGAGGTCCTGGCCGTATGTTTCCTCAACCGAAACCTGCTTGGTCGTCGACTGTGGCTCGACCCGCCGCGGGTCCACCCCTCTCGCCAGTGCATAAAGATGGGCTCCCTGAGATCGCCCCAGCACCGAGGACAACGTTGATTCGGGCAATGCCGCCAGGTCGCCGACCGTGGCGATCCCCAGTTTCTTCAAACCGGCAAGTGTGGCCGGGCCTACACCCCAGAGCTCCTCAACCGGCAACGCAAGGAGGAACTCATCCTGTCGTTCGGACTCGATGAGTCTCAGCCCCTCGGGTTTCGCCGCCTTCGAAGCCAGTTTGGCGACGAATTTCGTGGAAGCGATGCCGACTGAACAAGGAAGACCGGCAACGGATCTGACCTTTGCCTGTATCGCGTGGCCGACCTCCACCGGGGATCCGTAGTGATGCCGCAACCCGACGATATCGAGGAATGCCTCATCCAGGCTCAGCCCCTCGACTCTGGGCGTGAAGGAGTGGAACACCTCGAAGACCTTGGCGGAAACGTCTCCATAGGTTCGGTGTGAAGGCGAGACAACAACCAGTTCGGGACAGAGGCGGCGGGCCACCGCCGTAGGTTGGGCGGATTTGACTCCGAACCGCCTTGCTTCATAGGAGGCGCTGGCAATCACACCGCGACCGCCCGTTCCCCCTACGGCGACCGGGCGATTGCGAAGATCTTCTCGCGACAGCCTTTCCACTTCAACGAAGAAGGAGTCCATGTCGACATGGAGGATGGTTTCGGACCACATGTATAACCGAAGATACCTGACGTAGCTGACTGGACGGGCCAAACTACCGGCCAATGTCAGCACTAGTTCACCTCGTCCGGCACGGAGAAGTCTCCAACCCGGACAACATCGTCTATGGCTCCCTGCCCAACTTCGGCCTATCCACCCTCGGGGTCGAACAGGCCCGGAAGGTCGGACGCTACCTCGGACCGCGAGCGGTGGTTGCCATCTGGTCATCACCGTTGGAGCGTTCGCTGCGGACAGCCGAAGAGATCGCCGCCCGCTCCGGCGTTCCGGTTCGCGTCGACGCCGACCTCACCGAATGGAACACGATCGACCGCTGGCGGGGCCATTCGTGGCAGGAGATCCCCACCGGGTTTCCCGGAGAGCTCGAGGCGTATCTGGAGCACCCAGAGGCGCTCGACTTCGCCGACGAGTCCCTCACGGAGCTCGCCGAGAGGATGGCGGAAGTCGCCCGTCGCCTCGACCGGGAACACCCTCATGGCGATGTGGTGATCGTCTCCCACCAGGACCCGATCCAGGCCGCCCGGCTCCGGCTCATCGGCTCTCCCCTTTCCAACCTCCACGAGGACAAGCCGGCGCACGGAGCGGTAGTGACACTTCGACCCGGGACCACCTGGGTGGAACAGACGATGTGGAGCCCCGGAGACACCCCCGGGTTCGGCGAGCATGCCGATCTCAGGGCAGTAACCAATCAGGACGGGCCTGACGAACCAACTTCGGCTTGACCTTGCCGACTGCGACAATGACGTCGTGAAACCGACCCTTATCGCTGCGACGCCGATGGCGGCAGTGTTGGTATGGCTGGCCGCGATCATGATCGAACCCGGTCGGTTCGACCCGACATCGGTCCTCCTGACCGGTCTCGGGTGGCTGCTTCTCTCCACCGTAGGGACCGTCGGGTTGGTGCTGGTCGGCGGGCGTTGGGCCTTGAACACACTTCTGGTCGTGCTGGGGACGACCTTCTGGGTGGCCAGCATTTCCCCATTGAGCGCATGGAGCGTCACCGGACTCGGCGTCTCGGCAGTGGGGCTTGTCTTGCTGCTATCCCCCCAGCAACGCCGAATGGTCAGAAAACTGCCTTCCGCCGGTGGGCCGCCGCCCCGATCGGTCTTTGTCACTCTGGCCGCACTCGGTTATCCGCTGGCATTGGGCCTGGTACCTGCCGAAGCCAACTCCTGGGTTCTGGTCACGGCCGCCTGCGGGCCGCTCACGGCACTCCTCTACAGCCGCACGGTGCCCGGCGGACTGGCCGCGATGCGGTTCGGTCTGATGAGCGCAACCCTGGCTACGGCCTTGTTGATGCCGCTCCCCCATTCGATCACCGCACTGGTGCTCTCGGTGGCAATAACCGCAGCTGCCTGGTCGACCGACGTCGCCATCGCTTTCCGCCCGCTGATCGAGAAGGGGAGCACCTACGCGATCCCGCCTGAACTGGCACCAAAAGAGATCCTCGACGGCGCTGGCATCGACGAGAAGGGGCAGACTCTGTGAAGCGAAGGCCGAACCTCTGGATCACGATCCCCTCCCTGACGGTCGGTCTGCTTGCGGGCCTCCTCGGGTGGTTCGTCACCGATCTGAGCTGCACCACATCCGATCCGCCGGGAGCGGTGACTCACTGCTACGGGTGGTCTGCAGCGATGGCTGCAGGCTCGTTCCTGGTGGTCACAGCCGGGATGATGCTGGTTCTGGTACTCATCTACCGCAGCCTCGGCGAATGGCAGGAGGCGCGCACCAGGAACGAAAATCCTCCCGGCCCCGGTTGCGAGATTTAGTGCCCTTGCCAGTGCTACGAGTTGAGCTTGGCGTGGACCAGGTCGACCGCCTGGCCGACGGTCATGATCGACTCGGCTTCCTCATCGGGAATTTTCACACCGAACTCGTCTTCTAGAGCCATCAGCAGTTCGACCACTCCAAGGCTGTCAACATCGAGGTCCTCCTCGAAGTGGGCATCATCGTTGATCTTGTCCGCATCGAGGCCTAGCTCGGATACGAGCACGCCGCTCAGCTTCTCCGATACTTCATTTCTGTCCATTTGGTTTTCTCCTATCTATGAGTTGGGAAGAACTTAGAGGGTTATCCCGCCGTCCACCGCCAAAACCTGGCCTGTTATGTAGCTGCTTGCCTCCGAGGCAAGAAATCCAACCGCCGCGGCCACCTCCTCCGGCTGGCCGAAGCGACCCAGCGAAATCGCAGCTGACGCCGCCTCCTTGACGCTGTCACCGAGCGACTCGGTCATGTCGGTTTCGATGTAACCGGGCGCGATGACATTTGCCGTGATGCCGCGGGACCCGACTTCTTTGGCGATGGACTTGGAGAAGGCGATCATCCCCGCCTTGGAAGCGGCGTAGTTGGCCTGGCCGGCGTTGCCGGAGATCCCCGCCACCGACGCAATCGAGATGATCCGGCCCCACCTCGCTTTGAGCATCCCGCGCAGGGAGGCCTTGGTGCAAAGGAAGGCAGAGCGAAGGTTGGTCTGGATCACCGAGTCGAAATCTTCCGGGCTCATCCGGAGCAGGAGATTGTCTCTCGTGATTCCGGCGTTGTTGACAAGGACGTCAACCGAGCCGAGCTCAGTGCTGATCAGTTCGAACAACCTGTCCACCTGGTCGGAGTCGGAAACATCGCCCTTCGCCACAATTGCCCGGCCTCCGGCCAACTCGATCTCCGTGACCACATCGGCCGCAGCCGACGCATTCGCCGAGTAGTTGACGACGACTGCGAGCCCGTCGGCGCCGAGTCGGAGCGCGATCGCCCTTCCTATTCCTCTCGAGCCGCCTGTGACCAGGGCGACCCGGGTATTCGGGCCGGTCAAGCCAACTTCTCCGGCACCCCGAAGAAGTCGAAATTCGACTGGAGGATCTCGAGAGTGCTGTGGTCCGCTGGAGGCAACTCGGCGTCGCTCTCCGCGAGAGGCTCCACCCGATCACCCCAACGAACGATGGCCGAGCCCCAGGTGAGGCCACCACCGAATGCGGTGAAGGCGACGATGGATCCCTGCCTGATCAGACCCTGTTCCAGAGCCTCGGTGAGGGCGACCGGGATGGTCGCTGCCGAGGTGTTTCCGTACGATTGGATGTTCACGAACACCTTGCTCGTGTCGACCCCTAGCCTCCGCGCTGTCGCATCGATGATCCGCGCGTTTGCCTGATGCGGGATGAGAATGTCGACATCCTCCAGGCCAAGTCCCGACTTCTCCAGGGCCTGCAGCGAGCTTTCCGCCATCTTGGTGACGGCTCTGCGGAAGACCTCCTGGCCGTCCATGTTGATGGCGCACTGGTCCGCGGGCCGTGGGTCCCAGCCGCCCTGGGTGCCGTCGGCAGGCACCTCCAGGAATTTTCCCGCCGACCCGTCGATGCCCAACTCGGAGCCGAGCACCCCGACGTCGTCGGCCGAAGGCTCGAGAACCACCGCCCCGGCACCGTCTCCAAAAAGAACACAAGTGGTCCTGTCGGTGAAATTCATCAGGTGGTGCAGCTTCTCGGTGCCGACGAGGAGGACGGTCTTGTTGGTCCCGCCCCGGACCATGTTCGCCCCGGTCACCAGGCCGTAGACAAAGCCCGAACAGGCCGCATTCAGATCCATCGCGGCAGCGTTGACCGCTCCGATCTTCTCCTGGACACGGGAGGCGGTCGAGGGAATTATCGAGTCGCCGGAACAGGTCGCCACCAGAAGCAGATCGACCTCCTCCACCGACTTCCCCGCTGCAGCGAGGGCACGCAGACATGCGACGGCGGCCAGGTCGGATGCTTCGACATGAGAGATCCGCCGCTCCTTGATGCCGGTCCGGGTCGTGATCCAGTCGTCGTTGGTGTCAACGATCTGTTCCAGATCGCTATTGGTGAGGACATTGGGGGGCATGCACTTGCCCCACCCCGTTATCTCAGCATTCATGATTCACTCCCGACAATCGTACTCAGAGACTCAACCGCTGAATCGATGTCATCCAGTGATGACACGGTAAACACCTTCGCCTCTGGAATTGTCCGTTTCGCCAACCCGGCGGTCACATCACCGGGGCCGATGTGGACGAAGGTGTTGATCCCCGAATCGGCTGCGGCGCGCAGCGATCGCTCGAATTGGACTGTCGATGTCACCTGTTCGACGAGTTTCGCCGCAATCGAATCGCGCTCGTGAGGCACTGCGGACACGTTGGAGATCACCTCGAAATCGGGCGTGTCGAACCGGACCTCGTCTATTACGGCGGACAGCTGCTCGGCAGCAGGCTGCATGAACGACGAGTGGAAAGCCCCCGCAACCTTGAGCGGAATCACCCGCCTGACCCCGAGATTCTTCCCGTTCGCCTCCAGCCAATCGAGATCGGCCTCACTTCCGGCGACGACGACCTGTCCCGGTGCGTTGAGATTCGCCAGCTGGAGCTTTCCTCCCCCAGCCTTCCGTTCTTCCACGATTCTCTCTGCGAGCTGTTCGTCCGCCCCGATGAGGGCGGCCATTCCCGACCGCTCGATGCCAGCCGCCCGGGCCATGTGTTTGCCCCGTTCAGCCACCAGCCGTAAGCCTTCGCTGAAGTTCATCGCCCCGGCAGCGGCGAGGGCGGTGTATTCACCCAGTGAGTGCCCTGCCGCAGCAGCGGGGCTCACTCCCACCATCTCCCGGAAGGACACCCACAACGCATAGGAGACGGCGAAGAGAGCGGGTTGGGCGTATTCGGTGCGGGTCAGCTCTTCCAGCGGGCCATCGAGGCACATCGACCGCAATGACCAACCAAGCAAGGAATCGGCGGTATCACCAAGAATGTCCTGATGCTTTGCGAAGACGTCGGCTCCCATGCCGACGGTCTGGCTGCCCTGGCCGGGAAACAAAATGGCGTAATTCACTGGGAGTTCGACCTCCTCGGCGACCAAACGGTTACGAGAGGGCCGCGAATAGACGGTCGACGTCCGCTCGGTCGACGTCGCGGTGGGTGACGAGTCTCCATCCCCCGAGAATCGGCGGATTCACCTTGATCCGGCTGGATTTCAGCCGTTCGCTGATTTCGGCCCAGGGCATGCCAAAGGCTCCGGTGTCGGCCCGGACCATGTTCGTCTCCACGTCGTCGGTGTTCACTGACCCCGGAAACCTCTCAGCGAGCCCGTTAGCCATGTACCCGGCAAGCTCGTGGTCTTCGGCGAGACGCTCCCTTTCGGCAAGGGCTACCCGGGCAGCGGCTGCGATCACGCCGGCCTGGCGCATACCCCCGCCGAGGCGCTTCCGCAGGTATCGGATCTCGGCGATCGAATCCCGGGGACCGCACACGATTGAGCCCACCGGTGCGCCCAGCCCTTTGGAAAAGCAGAACTGGATAGTGTCTGCGTGTTTCGACCAAGACGCGGCGCCAATGCCGGTGGCGGTGACCGCGTTGAAGATTCGGGCTCCGTCGATATGGACTTTGAGCCCTCTGGATGCTGCAGCCGCCGAGGTCTTTTCGAATATCTCGTAGGGGATGACCCGCCCGCCGGAGAGGTTGTGAGTGTTTTCCCAGACCATCAAGCCGATCCGGGGAAAGAAACCAACGGCATCCATTGCCTTGTCGACGTCTTCGGGCATGATCTGGCCGTTGGGGTTGGCTACGGTCCGGAACCCGACTCCGGAGAGCGCCTGGGGAGCGCCACCCTCGATGCTTCTGACGTGGCTTGCCTCATTGGCGAGGACTTCCTCACCAGGGTTGGTGTGGAGCATGATCGCAAGCTGGTTTCCCATCGTCCCTGTGGGGACATAGATGGCGGCTTCTTTCCCTGTCACCTCGGCCGACTCCTCCTCGAGAAGGTTCACGGTTGGATCATCGTGGTAGACGTCGTCTCCGACGGGAGCGTCGGCGATGGCTGCGAGCATGGCGGGGGTGGGCCGGGTGACTGTGTCGGATCTGAAGTCGGCGGTGCCGTCACTGAATGCCATACGGATGAGGGTAGTTGTGATTACGGACAGGAAAGGAGGGCTGGCTTCACAGGCGTCCGAGTGCCTTGCCAATACGCTCGGCCGCCTCCGAGATCCGACCGATGTCCTCGACGAGGGCAAATCGGACGTGGCCCTCGCCCGCTGTCCCGAATCCGACCCCGGGACTGACGGCGACCCCGGCCTTGTCGAGCACGTGGATGGAGAAGTCAAGCGATCCCATGTCCTGATACACCTCCGGGATCCTGGCCCAGACGAACATGGTCCCTTCCGGTGGAGGAACATCCCAGCCAATTTCGGAGAGTCCGCCGATCAGAGCGTCACGACGCTGGCGATAGGTCTCATTCACCTCTTCGACGAACGTGTCGCCTTCATTGAGCGCCGCCGCGGCAGCAACCTGGATCGGCTGAAACGTCCCGTAGTCGAGGTAGCTCTTCAATTTCGCCAGAGCAGCGACCACGTCAGGATTGCCGGCCATGAAGCCGACCCGCCACCCTGCCATCGAGTGGCCTTTGGTCAACGAGTACAACTCGACCCCAACCTCCATCGCCCCTTCGACCTCGAGCAGCGACGGCGGGGGGTTCGGGCCGAATGAGATATCGGCATAGGCAAAGTCATGGACCAGCACCACCTCGTGCTCCCGGGCGAAGGCGACGAGTCGCTCAAAGAACCCGATGTCGACGGTCTTTGTCGTCGGGTTGTGAGGGAAGCTCACAATGATCACGCGCGGCCGCGGCCACGAGTTCTGGAACATCCGATCGACCACCTCGAAGTAGTCCTCCTCCGAACCAATCGGAGCGATGCGAACTTCCGCGCCCGCGATCACCGGGGCGTAGATATGGATTGGATAGGAAGGGTCGGGCACAATCGCCGCGTCACCCGGCTGAAGCAAGGTCCACATCAAATGGGAGAGTCCCTCTTTGGCGCCGATGGTGGCTATGACCTCTGTCTCAGGATCAAGCAAGACACCAAAACGCCGCTCATAGCGCGCAGCAAGGGCGAATCTGAGATCGTCGATCCCCCGCGACAGCGAATAGCGATGATTTCCAGGGTTTGCTGCCTCCTCCCGCAGGGTGTCGACTGCGATATCGGGTGACGCGATGTCGGGGTTGCCGAATCCGAGATCGATGACATCGACGCCGGAGGCTCGGACCTCGGTCTTGCGGCGATTTACCTCCGCAAAAGCATACGGGGGAAGCGATCCGATCCGTCTGAAGTCCATGGGCTGTTCAATGTAGCTCTTCGAAGAGCCAAAGCCGGTTACCCGTTGAGGCGATCGAAGATGCCCCGTATCTTGCCGGGCACGATGCCCCGCGCCAGGGCGAGAACGTCCTCGATGAGCTGCAAGAGGTCGACCGGCCCGTCCCAGTGCTCCTCGACGATTTCCGGGCCCGATCTGGAGATGAGGCCGTCGATGGCCATCAGCAGGAAGAGGATGTCATCGGCCCATCCGACAACAGGGATTATGTCGGGGATCAGGTCGATAGGGCTCGCCACATAGGCGGCTGCCGCCCCTAGGGCGATCTTCGAACGCCGTGGAACTCTCGGATCGGCGAGAAGCCTGCCCACCAGCTTGACGATGTTGGGGACGATCTGGACGGCGTCCTGGATCATTCGTCGACCTTGAACGGCCGTCCCCGGCTGTACTACCTCGTCGGGACGGACCCTTTCTTGTTCGTTGTGGGTCATTCCACTTCTATCCGTTCGGTGCCGTTGGCTGACTGTCTCTCCGTCTCATTCTCGCCCATTTTCCCCAGTTCGTCGATTACGGCCTCCACCGCTTTTACCCCTTCGATGGCCGCCTGAATCATGTGAATCAGAGCCCGCCTGCCGGCGCGACCCAGAGTGGAGAGGATTTCATCCCTGTCTCTCATGAAGGGCTGTCCGGATCTGAGAAGGACACTGAGAGGCGACCGCCGTCCAGCTTCGCCCGGGTCACCTCACGACGATGGAGCGCATCGGGCAACAAGAACGATCTCCGGTACGGGCCAAGCTGGACGTAAAGCTCGTTTCCTTTGCGATAGACGTCCAGATCTGCCTTCTCGGCGAAGGGAACGTCCAATTCCATGGTCACCCCGCCGTCAGCGTCGACGATCCGGAAAGGGCTCGTGGCGTGGAAATCGGCTATCGGATCGGAGGCGCCGTAGAGCTCGGTCGCCAGCCTGCGGAGGCGATCGATCCCGATCATCTCGTCGTCGAAGAGACGCACCCTCAGGCGAGGAACGTCTGCAAAGGCTTCGTCGACAACATCGAGATGACCTTTCTGGATCGATCTCCACCGATCGAAGTAGGGGTCGGTCACGTCATCGGGAAGCACCCGGTTCACCACGACGCCGTCGACGCCATACCCGAATAGGCCCAGGTAGCTGTATGTGCGTCTCGCTTCGTCGATGACCATCTTCTCGGGATTGACTACGAGACGCGCTGAGGTGATCTCCGGTGAGCTCATCAGCTCTTTGACTCCTTCTATCGAGTCGAACACTGACTGCGCCGCGCCGAACACTTCGTCGCGCGGCAGTGGGAGGTCGGTGATCCGGGAGAGAAGCGGGCGAGCCGCTTTCATCAGCTTTCTCTCCGTCGGCATCACCTTCTCGAAGTACCACGAGAGAACCTCGGGAAGAGAAAGGAGCCGCAGTGTCTCCGCGGTGGGAGCGCAATCGACCACGACAACGTCGTACACGCCCGAGCGCGCATGCTGATTGACCTCGATGAGGGCGAATAACTCATCCATCCCGGGGAAGATCAAGAACTCCTCGGACTCGATTCCACCGGCACCGCCCCAGTCGAGTACATCCATCAGCTGCCGCCGAATCGACCCCCAATACTTGTCGAGCTGGCGCTGGGTGTCGATTTGCTGTCCCTGCAGGTTGGAGGCGACGTCGGTTGGTTCGCTCCCCAGGGCGACCGTGAGGGCATCGGACAGGGAGTGAGCGGGGTCGGTGGAAGTGACCATGGTCCGATACCCGGCGTCGGCGGCTGCCAGCGCAGTGGCGGCAGCCACAGTGGTCTTCCCTACGCCCCCTTTGCCGGTAACGAGGACAATCCTCATTCAGCGTGTGTCTCGGATACCCTCTTCCGCAGGCCTTTCAGCGCAGTGGTCACAATCTGGCGCTCCGCTTGGCTGCGGATGAATCCAGGGATCTTGAAGTTAGGTTCGACGCTCAGCGCATAGACGACTTCGGTACCCCGTTCGGTCTCTTTAAATGTGTATGAGCCTTCCAACATCTTCACGTCGCCACTTTCCTCAGCCGCCCAGCTCAGCGAATGGGGCCGGTCGTGGTTGTAGCGGAGGACGTATTCGATCTCTTTGATGAATCCGTCGATCACGAAACGAGCGCGTATGACATTCCCGTTGTCGTCGGTTTCGAGAACCTCGACCTCTTTGACGCCCGTGGCCCAGTCGGTGTAGCCGGCGATGTCGGCGACCGTGTCGTAGAGATCGGTTGCTGGTGCGTCTATTTCCAGGGTTTGAAAGGTGCCTTCGGTCATGTCGTCGCAGGAAAGGTTAGCCGACCGACCCGGTCTAGAAAGAAGAGAGGTCGAGGTGGTACGGTCGCCCGGTCGCCCGGAAGTATCCCACGTTGACACATCTGGTTGCCCCGATCCTCCAGCGTGACGCCTGCGGCTGGTGCACATCGCCGAAGAGGTGCATCCGGGGTTGGGCCCGACGGATGTACTCGAGGATGGGCTGGGAGCTTCGCTCCTTGCGACCGGTGATGACATCTGTCTCCAGCGGCCCGAGCGCCGGGGCCACGTGGGTGCAGAGAATGTCGACCTCTCCCAGTGTCTCGAGTATTGCCCGCATCTCGTCGTCCGATATCTCGCCGGCCGCCTGCATCGGGGTGGCCACTCCCCCACCGGCGAACCCGAAGCTCACGCCTTCGATTTCAACTCGTTTGCCGTGCACATACTCGAACCCGTCGGGCAGCGACGCAGCCAGACTGGCCGGACGGTCGACATTCCCGTGGATCACGAAGCCACGGGCATTCTCGAGAACAACCGAGAGCATCCTGTACTGGTCGGCAATTGCCCTCTCGATGCCCTCCCGCGCCTCCTTCGGGTCGCCGGGGCGGGCTTGCCACATTGACCGCATCTTCTCGAAGTCGCCTTCACCACGAGCACGGGCCGCGTCACGGGCAAAATCGATGCCCAATGCGGATGCGACCGCTCCCTCTCCCGTTCTGTAGTCGGTGAGATTGGCGAGATCCCCGAGGATCAGCAGTGGCTCCTTGCCGGTTGCAAGTGCGGCGAGGGCGTCGAAGGCGCCGTGAACGTCAGATACAACGAGCATCAAGGACCGGCATTGGGGCCGGTTGCGTACCTGACCCAGAGCACACCGATGAACCCGGCGATAATGGCGATGATAAGGGCAACCGGCCAGGAGAAGTCCAAGGGGGAGAACTCGGCCGCCATACCCCCGATCCCGAAGCCGAGGACGGCGCCAACCCCGAGCCTCCCCCGCAGGCCGAGCCGGGCACCGGGGTCGCGGTCGTCTCGCTTCAGGTTCTCGGCGAGGGCTCCACCCATGACGATCACAAGGACCGCGACAAATCCGAGCGCGAGCATCAGGGCATAGACGATGACCATTTCGGTGAGGATAACGGGCGGAGTCGCCCTATCAGTCCTACCTCACGACGCCCTTCGGTCGGTGGGCACCAGCCGAAGCTTCGGCACCAGACCGGTGTCAGCAAGGTTGTCGAGGGCCGCCACTTCATCGTCGGTCAATTCGACCGGCCCGATCTGGAGCAGAACCGACACAACACAGTCGTCACACGCCGATGTGTTCTTCATCGCGCACACGTCACAGTCGATCAGCATCTCGTCTCCTTTCCACTCATCAAAGTACAACCCGGCTATGACAGATTCGACAGACAAAAAAGAGCCCCCGGATCCGGGGGCTCTCTCTCTACGATCTTCGACGTGCTCAGCCGTCGATGAATCCGTTGTCAACAAGCCACTCTGTGGCCAGCGCCGACGGATCCTCCTGGTCGATATCGGCACGTTTGTTCATCTCGGTGAGATCTTCGGTGTTGAGAGCCGAAGACACACGATTGAGCAGGTCGCTCAGATCGTCACCGTAAGCCTCTAGGACGTCGGTTCTGATAGCCGGAACCAGGTTCTCGGCCGGATTCAATCCCATGTCATCGTCCAGGGAGACCCATCCGCGGTCGGCGATGATGCCCTGTGTTGTGAACAGGAGCGCCACATCGATCTCGCCGCTTTCGAGGGCGGCGATCGTTATCGGCCCGGCCACATCGAGCGGAGTGAACTCGGCAAATTCGAGGCCATACACCTCAGTCAGGCCGATCAGGCAGAACTCTCTTTCCGGGCACTCCGGCGGCCCACCAAAGACCAGCTCGCCGGCGACCGGCTGCAGGTCGGAGACCGTGCTCAGACCGTATTCGGCTGCGGTTTCGGCGGTGACCACGTAGGCGTTTTTGTCCTGGGCGGGGCTGTACTGGAGCAGCGTCACCCCGGTCTCCTCGAAGGCAGCCTTGGCGTCGTTCCACGTCGACTCTGAGTCGGCGGTGGGTGTCGCCCCAAGGAAGCCGGCAAGGGTGCCTACATACTCGGGTACGAGGTCGATCTCGCCGGACTCGAGAGCCGGTTTCACGACCTCCCGGTTACCCAGGTTGAGTTTCCGCTCTACTTCGTATCCCTCGGCTTCGAGAGCCTGGGCATAGATCTCAGCCACGATCACTGACTCGTTGAATGCAAACGAGCCAACGGCTATCGGCTCTCCATCACCAGCACTGTCACCCGATCCACAGGCAGTTGCCACCAATGACAACGCCAGGATCGCCCCAACAGCACGTTTGCGGACAAGTTTCCGCATGGGTTTCTCCTTTATATAGTTGATTTGGCACCCGATCCGTCGGTCATTGTCCGACCGACAGTGCGAGCGCCGATAAGACCCAACCTTATGCAGGCCCGGGGGATTCCCGATTTATCCGGCGACTTTGAGGCCTTTTGGTGTCACTGCCCTTTGGATCAGGCTGAAACCGAACTCGGCGATGATCGCCAACAGTCCGACGGCCAACGCACCGAAGAGGATCTCGCCGTTGTCCCTGACCGCGAACCCATCGATGATGTAGCGGCCCAAGCCTCCCCAGGCGACGATGGCACCGAGGGTGGCAGTCGCAATCACCTGGACGAATGCGATGCGGAGCCCCTCCATGACCAGGGGCATGGCCATCGGCAATTCGATCCCGACCAGGATCTGGCGCTCGGTAAGGCCCATCCCGCGCGCGGCTTCGATGGTCGCCGGTTCGACAGCCTGAATCCCTGCGATGGTGTTGGTGAACACCGGGGGCGCGGCGAGGGCGATGAGCGCAACCAGGATCGACCATGGCGTTCCCACCCCGGCACCCATCTCGACGAGGACAACGAAGGCGATTGCCAGGATCCCGAACGACGGAAGGGCGCGCCCGATGTTTACCACCGCCGTAGCCGCCTGCGAGCCCTTTCTTATATGCCCCAGATACAACGCCATGGGAAATACGAGCACAAAAGCAATCACGGTGGCTGCGACCGAGACCCACACATGGTCGAAGAGCCTGATCCAGAAAGATCCCGGGCCGCTCCAGGTCGCCGGGTCGGCCACGTAATCGACAAACTGATCCCAGATTCCCATCAGGTATTCGCCTTTGCCCATGGGCTCAAGACCCGCTGGACCGCGATGAATAGGACATCGAGAATGGTCGCGAGGACTACTGAGAGGACCACTCCAACAATCAGTTGCGTCCAAAAGAAGGTGTTCAGCCCTCTGAGAATGAAAAAGCCATACCCGCCTAGCCCGATCACGGCAGTCACAGTCACCAGGCCAACCGTCGTCACGGTGGCGATCCGCATCCCTGCGATGATCACGGGCAGCGCCAGCGGAACCTCCATTTTCCAGAACCTGGCGCGCCGGGTGTATCCCATCCCGTCGGCGGCCTCCTTGACTTCCTCCGGCACACCATCGATGCCGGCAACGATGTTTCTGATCAATATGAAGAGGGTGTATGAAGTGAGCGCGATGATCGCTGTTGTGTCGCTGAGGCCGGTAAATGGGACGAGCAGGGCGAACAATGCGAGAGAAGGGATCGTGTAGAGCAGACCGGTGAATCCGGTTATCGACGGATACGCCCACCGCCAGCGGAGCACGAAGATCGTGAGTCCGACCGAAATCAACAGTCCGAGACCCACCGATATCCCGGTGAGTTTGAGGTGCTCCCAGGTTCGATCGACTATTTGGTCCATATTCCGTTCGACCCAGGACCAGTCGATGAGTGGGGCGGACTGCCCCAGAACCGAATTCACTCCGTGATCTCCTCGGCGATCACTTCGAGGTCCAGCATCCCCTGGTACTCGCCGTCGTCGACGACAACTGCGATGCGGGCGTGGCCGGTAACCACCGCGTCCAGCGCTTCACGCAGTGTGGATCGGGGAGAAAGAGAGGCCGCAAACGGCCGCGGCTCCACCCCCTCTAGCCCCGATGCGTTGAGGTCGACTCGGTCGACCCAGCCAAGAAGTCTCTTCCCGTCGAGGACCCCGATCCAGTCGATCCCGTTATCCGACATGATCCGTTCGGCTTCCTCGCGAGATCCGCTGCGGTCGATCATCGGCCCCGGTATCAAGTCGGCCGAGCTGATCGGCAGAAGGCCGAGCCGTTTCAGGCCACGCTCGCCACCGAGGAAGTCTTCGACAAACTCATTGGCCGGCTCGCTGAGGATCACCTCGGGGGTGTCGTACTGCTCGAGGATGCCACCGGTGTTGAGAATGGCGATCCTCGTACCGAGAAAGATGGCCTCGTCGATGTCGTGGGTCACGAACACCACGGTCTTGCCTAGCTTGTGCTGGAGGGTGAGGAATTCCCTCTGCAGGTGGCCGCGAACAATCGGGTCGACCGCGCCGAACGGCTCATCCATCAACAGGACCGGTGGGTCGGCGGCGAGCGCTCGAGCGACTCCAACCCTCTGTTGTTGCCCACCGGACAGCTCGGCCGGATATCGGTCGAGCATCTCGGTCTCCAGACCGACGACATCGATCAGCTGAGCGGTTCGGGCACGGATTCTCGATTGGTCCCAGCCGAGCAGGCCGGGGACGGTGGCGATGTTCTGAGCAATCGTACGGTGCGGAAAAAGACCGATCTGCTGGATGACATAACCGATAGAACGTCGCAATTCGTATGCCGGCATCGAGAGCGCCTCAACGCCATCGATCTGGATGGAGCCACCGGTCGGCTCGATGATTCGGTTGATCATCTTCAGGGTTGTTGTCTTCCCGCAACCCGACGGTCCAACCAGGGTCACGAACTCGCCCCTGCCGACGTCGAGGCTCAGCCTGTCGACGGCCGGGGTCGCTGCTCCCGGATAGTGCTTTGACACTTCCTCGAGCCGGATCATCACTTCGGTTGCGACCGCTCACCTCTCTT
Organism: Acidimicrobiia bacterium; assembly: GCA_040880765.1. Classification (GTDB taxonomy): domain Bacteria; phylum Actinomycetota; class Acidimicrobiia; order Spongiisociales; family ZC4RG35; genus MA-ANB-1. The sequence continues at coordinate 49,391 of JBBDHT010000067.1, forward strand.
CGGTTGGGTGGACTTTAGAGGTTCGCAAATCGCTTATTCGAGGCTGGCGATGAACTCCAGGATGGCGTTGACGTATTGATCACCGAGCACGTCGAAGGATTCGACATGATCGGCACCTTCGACCTGGACCAACCTAACCCGGTCGGGATTGGTCAGAGCGAAGTCGATACTGGTCTCGATCGGGACCTTGAGGTCAGCGGTACCGTGATGGACCAGCACCGGGGTCTTGAGGCTGACTTCCGAGCTCTCCACATAGTCCAACGTCCGCCAGCTGACACCGAGCCGCAGGGAAGTCATGAACTTGGCCACGGCACTGAGACTCTCCGGCACATTGAACGGAAGCACGGGCAATCCTCGCTGTGCGGCGTTGTAGTTGACCGTCTCCCCGAAGTCGATGTTGGGTGAGTCGAAGTGAGCGCCGATAACTCGATCGCGAACTTCTCGATAAACGAAACCGAGTGTGTGGGCGGCCCCTGTGGAATAGGCGTTGATGAAGACCTGGTCGGCTCCATTCTCCAAGGCATAGTCGACGGCGTCGCTGACATCGCGGTACTCGGTGGCCCCGTACTGATAGAACCCTGAAGGGTCGTCGGGCTGGCCGTCATCGTTTCGGTACGTGATGGCCAACTGCGGATAGCCCGCATCCTGTAGCGGAGTGAAGAGGGGCTCGGCCTCAGCCGGGATGGTGCCGAGCCCATGGACATGAATCACCCAGGTGTCGCCATCGGAAGGCAGGTACCACGCATCCATCGACCCGAGCTCGGTCTCGTATTCGACAAGCTCCAACTCGTAGTCGCCGCGGGTGACGGTGATCGGGTCGGCGTCGATGACAAATGCGTCGTCTATCAACTCTCCTGAGAAGTACCAGCCGCCCGCAGCATGAAAGACAATTGCAATGGCCACCACCGACCAGAAGAGGCCGCGAAAAAAGGTTTTAGAGTTCACCCGCCTGATTCTGCCCGATTTCAGGCCGCTGGCAAGGACAAACCGCCAACCAGATGATCTTCGTGGTCGGTTACAGGTATCGGATCATCGCCGAATGTCTCTCCCAATGGACGTGCTTCTTCGATGGTCGCATCGACCTTTGTCGACACCGGATCATCCATCACACTGGCCACTGTCCGGTTCCCGACCCCGCTCAGCTCCTCCCGCCGCACCACGCCAACCAGCACTCCTTCCTCTGCCACGGCAAGAACATTCTCGGTGTGTAAGCGGAGGGTGTCGGCTGCTTGGAGGAGGGGCGCCACATAGACGGGTTCGGTCATGAACCGGTACACCCGATCGGGAGCCGACTTGACCATCACCGCTCCGGCCCTGGCGGCCCCTCTGATCCGGGTACCAGAGCCGAACCTGGATCGTCTGAGCCATTCGCCTCCGGGGGCTCCGACCACCATGAGCGATCCCTCCTCTGCGGTTTCCGCGAGTTCGTTCATGTCCTGGGCCTGGACGACCCTCCGTTCAGCACCCGGGAAGCGCACACCGTATTGGGCTACGATCTTCATCGCATCTCCCAGGCCGCCGGCGTCCTGATGCGCGGACACGATCTCGAGCGGTACATCGAGCACATTGGAGATGTGGGCGGCCGTGCTCACCGCGAGTTCTGAATGGGGGCCGCCTGCCACTGTGGCAGAGACCCTGGTGACGCGGTCACGGTCGAAGTCGACCGGCACCGCGACATTGGCGAGGTCAAAAGACCCGGGCATCTTCTTGGCGACGATCAGGTCGGCACGATGATCCAGACAGGCCCGGACGAGATCGCCCTGGATACGGTCTGGCTCACCGGTGGAGAGTATCTCCGCGAGTTCGAGACAGCCTTTCCCCCGTGTCCATACGACATTCTGTTCCGGTCGGGATTGTGAATTCATCTCTCCCTTTCGATTCTGCCAGAAGTCACCGGTTGATGGCGTTCCGTGGAGCCTCGCCCCCCGATCATCGTAGAGCGGTATGACAGAATGTCTCTATGGAATTTAGTGAGGTGCTCGCCCGCCGCCGCATGGTCCGAAACTACAGCAGCGAACCGGTCGACGCCGGGACACTCTCCCGTGTGGCGTCAGCCGCCTTCCGGGCGCCCTCTGCGGGCAACGCCCAGGGCCTTGCGATCGTGGTTGTGACCGACCAGGAACGGCGGAAAGCGATTGCAGGCCTGGCCGACGAACCTGCATATGTCGCTGCCGGCTTCGACCCGTGGATTTCCCGTGCCCCGGCGCACGTCGTGATCTCGGTCTCGGAGCAGGTCTATCACGATCGCTACCGCGAGTCTGACAAACTCGACGACTCGGGAGAGGAGATCGCCTGGCCGGTGCCCTACTGGTGGGTCGACGCCGGTGCGGCGATGATGGCCGTGCTGCTCGCCGCCGTTGACGAGGGGCTGGCAGCCGGGTTCCTCGGAGTCCACTCGATCCCCGACCTGCAGACGTTGCTCGAGATCCCGGACCATTTCCACCCGATAGGGCTGATAACCGTGGGTGTGCCCGCCCCGGATCGGAGGTCAAAAAGCCTCGACCGGGGGCAACGGCCGCTCCACGAGACTCTCCACTTCGAGACCTATACAGCGCCCTGACAACGCTGACGAACCGCCTCGTAGACAATCAGCGCGGCGGCCACTGACGTGTTGAGGGAGTCCGCCGCCCCTCGCATCGGAACCGAAACTGTCTCGCGGGCATTGTCGATGGCGTCACCGGACAGTCCGGTCGCCTCGGCACCCACCCAGACCGCACAAGGTCCGCTCAGATCGGCCTCCCAGTACGTGGAGGAGGCTTCGGGGGAAGCAGCCACCGATCGGATATCGTGATCACTGAGCCATCCCGCTGCGGAGGTGAAGTCCGCGGTCGCGATCGGCACCGTGAACAGACAACCCGTCGACGATCTGACGGTGTTGGGGTTGAATAGGTCGGCGGCCGGCTCGACCAGGATCACGCCATCGACTCCGGCACCGTCGGCGATCCTGAGCAGCGCACCCAGGTTTCCGGGTTTCTCCATTCCCTCGACGATCAACAGCAGCGGATCTCCCGGTCGATCTTCCAAGGAATGCAGTCCGCCCAGGCTGGTCTCGAAATAGGGGAATAGGGAGATTATCCCCGTCGAGGCGCGGCGGTACGACGCCTTGTCGATCGCCTCCCGGCTCATTGTCCGGTGTGGTAGGTCGAAGGTCTCCGGTCCGACGTCGGGGCAGATGTAGGTGTCCACCGGGACGTGGCCGCTTTGCAACGCCCGCATTATCACCCGCGGCTCCTCGACCACGAACAACCTCTCCTCGTCGCGGTGGCGGCGCTGCTGGAGGCGGACCAGGCGCTTGACTTGCTCGTTGCCCGGTGAAGAAACGTCGTACCCGGACAAGTTCTACTCGCCGCCGCTGGAGCCCGGCGGGAGCATCCGCTCCAGAATCTCGAGCGCCAACTCGGTGTCGGCAGCTCGCACCAGGACCTTCACCCCCGAATACACCTCGAGTTGCGGCACCGCTCCCGAGGCCGAGTCGGTCTGAATCATCGAGTCGACCCCGCTGGCGGCAAGCTTCGCCTTGACCAGATTTGCCTCTGCCGAGGAGTTGTACTTCCCGATCTGCACCAGTTCCATGAATCCAGACTCTAATACTTGCCAAATCGAACATATGTTCGATACGATGACCCGCGTGGCACTTCCCATCCAGCCCAGTTTCGACGACCTGTCGACTCCTCTTTTCGATGTCACCTTCTGCGTCCTCGACCTCGAGACCACCGGCGGGTCCCCCGCAAGCTGTGAGATAACCGAGATCGGTGCAGTCAAGTACTGCCATGGAGAGGAGGTGGGGTCCTTTCAGACACTGGTCGATCCGGGCGCACCGATTCCCGCGTCGATAACCATGCTCACCGGGATCACCCACGCGATGGTCTACAACGCTCCGAAGATCGAGAACGTGCTCCCTTCCTTCCTCGAGTTCATCGGTGACGCCGTGATCGTCGGGCACAACGTTCGCTTCGACATGTCATTCCTCAACGCCGCAACTGACCGCCTCGGTTACACCCCGCTCGATAATGCCCGCGTCGATACCGCCGCCCTGGGCCGGCGCTTGATCCGGAGCGAGGTCAGGAACCTGAAGCTGGCGAGCCTCGCTGCCTTCTTCAGGAGCCCGGTGGTCCCTAATCATCGGGCTCTCGACGATGCCAAAGCGACCGCCCACGTGCTGCACGGCCTGCTCGAGCGCGCCGGTTCGCTGGGCGTCACCAACATCGACGATCTCCTCGCATTGCCCCGGGCGAAAGGCGCCCGGTACTACAACAAGATCCGCCTCTCCGACCAACTCCCGGCAGCACCGGGTGTGTATATGTTCCGAGACCGCAACGGCGCGGTCATCTACGTGGGCAAAGCCACCAATCTGCGCCAGAGAGTCCGGCAGTACTTCTATGGCGATACCCGCAAGACAATCGGCAACATGATGCGGGAGATGGCCTCGATCGACCATCAGGTGTGCCCCACCGTTCTCGAGGCCGAAGTCACCGAACTGCGCCTCATTCACGCCCACCGGCCCCGCTACAACCGGAGGAGTCGCCCACCCAAGGCTTCACATTTTGTGCGGGTTACCCGGGAACAGTTCCCCCGGCTGTCGGTGGTGCGTACGGTCAAGGAAGATGCGCTGGTGCACCTCGGCCCGTTCCGGAGCAAAAAGGCGGCCGACCTGGTGATGGCGGCGATCTGGGACGCGATCCCGGTGCGGAGGTGCCGGGGCCGGCCAGCGAGCAGGGGCGGAAGCTGCGCACCGGCCCAACTCGGTGTCGCCATGTGCCCATGTGACGGCAATCTCGATCCCGGAGCGTATGCCCGGGTGATCGACGATCTCCTCACCGGGCTCAACCATCAACCGGAGATCCTCCTCGCGCCGCTGCGGGCTCGCATGGAGCAATATTCGTTCGAGCAAAGGTTCGAGGAAGCAGGCTGGGCCCGGGACCGGCACAACGCCCTGGCCCGAGCCCTTCTGCGACGCCAACAGTGGGTCGCTTTGGAATCGGCAGGGCTGTTCGAAGCGGTGTCGGCAGCAGGCGAGCATGTATTGGTCGATCGCGGAATTCTCGTTGCCACCTGGAGGGACGGAAACCGCCCGCTCCTGGGCAACGCTGAGGTCAATTTTCTCACCGCCCGGCAGGTGGCACCCTCGGTCGAGGCCGCCGAGGAATCCGCGTTGATCTGGAACTGGCTGGAAGGTTCGAGCATCAGACTCATCTCCGCTCAGGGTGGGCTCGCCCTCCCCACGGCACCGGTGAAGATGCTGAAGGTCGGCCGCGCCGCCGCCTGACCAAGCTACCAAAATTACTATTCAACGTTTTGCATAGTTATGCAGTAGAGGTAGTGTTTCCTGATGCACAAGGTCGCAATTGTGGGCGCATCTGGATACGTGGGCGCCGAGATCCTCAGGCTCGTCGCCGCCCATGAGGATTTCGAGGTGTCGGTGGCCACCGGATCCTCATCCGCAGGCACCCCTATTTCGCAACGTTATCCGCACCTTTCGGGAGTCGTGGGTGGCCTCACGTTCAGCGAGTACTCACCCGATGTCACCGAAGGCACCGACGTCACCTTTCTCGCTCTCCCCCATGGCGAATCCCAGCAGATAGTGCCCGAGGTCCGCAATGCAACCAAGCGGGTCATCGACCTTTCCGCCGACTTCAGGTTCTTCGATTCCGGCATTTACGAACAGTGGTACGGCGACGCCCACCACGAACCCGGGTTGCTCGGAGAGTTCGTGACCGGCCTGCCCGAGTTGTTCCGGTCGGAGCTCGAGGGAGCCGACCAGATCGCAGTATCGGGCTGCTACGTCACCGCGGCCTCTCTGGCCCTGGCCCCGCTGGTCGGGGCGGGGCTCGTCGAGCCGACGGGCATCATCGTCGATGCCGCCAGCGGGACTTCGGGGGCCGGGCGGACGTCGAAGCCCGAGATGACCTTCTCCGCCGTCGACGAGAACTTCACGGCCTACGGCCTGCTCGACCACCGGCACACCCCGGAGATGGAGATGATTGTCGGCCGCCACACCGGACAGGACGTCCAACTGCTGTTCACCCCCCACCTCGCCCCGATGAGCCGGGGCATTCTCGCCACCTGCTACGCAAGGCCTGTGGGCACACTCACCACCGACGACGCCCTCGCCTGCCTCCATGACTTCTATGGCAACGAGCCGTTTGTCACGGTGAGCGACACTTCTCCGTCCACCAAATCGACCCTCGGCTCCAACAGCGCCCATCTGACGGCAAGAGTCGACCCGCGTACCGGGTGGGTCGTGGTCATCTCGGCGCTAGACAATCTGGTCAAAGGAGCAGCCGGCCAGGCCATCCAGTGCGCCAACATCGCTCTCGGGCTGCCCGAGACCACAGGTCTCCCCATTGCCGGGATGTTCCCGTGACCCTCTCCCCTCTCGCCCCCGCCAGCTTTCCAGGGCTTCCTTCCGTCGCCGGAGTCGAACTCGGCACAACAGCCGCCGGCATCCGGAAGAGCCAACGGACCGACCTCCTCGTCGCCACACTTGCTCCAGGCACCTCCTTCGCCGGGGTATTCACCCAGACCTTGTGCCCGGCGGCTCCGGTCGAGTGGTGCCGCAGGATCCTCGAGGGTGGCGATGGCAACGCCCGCGCCCTGGTCTGCAATTCGGGCAACGCCAACGCATTCACCGGCAAGGCCGGCGAGGTCTCGACCGAACTGACGGCGCTGACAGTTGCATCAGCGCTCGGTATCCCCGCCGACACTGTCCTCGTCGCCTCCACCGGCGTCATCGGCGAACCCATGCCCGACGACAAGATCGCCGCGGCCCTCCCGGCCCTGCTCTCCGGTCTGGCACCTGCCGGATCCGCAACGTGGGAGCAGGCTGCTGACGCGATCCGGACCACTGACACCTTCAGCAAGGGAGCGTTTGCGACGGTCCCGGGGACAGACGCCTCTGTGGTCGGGATCGCCAAGGGCAGCGGGATGATCGCCCCCGACATGGCGACCATGCTCGGATTTGTCTTCACCGACCTCGGTGTCGGTCCTGAGATCCTCCAGGAATCGCTGACGGCGGCGGTGAACAAGAGCTTCAACCGGATCACTGTCGACTCGGACACCTCCACCAATGACACCGTGCTCCTCTTCGCCACCGGCGCCGGCAACGACGAGCCCGTCACCGACCGCGACGATCCGCGGCTCGAAGCATTCCAGGGAGCCCTCGAGAACGTCACCCTCGACCTCGCCCACCAGATCATCCGCGATGGCGAAGGGGCAACCAAGTTCGTAGCGGTCAAAGTCACCGGTGCTGCCAGCGAGGCGTCGGCAGTCGTCATCGCCAGGTCGATTGCCAACTCCCCCCTGGTCAAGACCGCACTCGCCGCCGGGGATGCCAACTGGGGCCGCGTGGTGATGGCTGTGGGCAAAGCAGGCCAGCCGGCAAACCGGGACAAGCTTGCGATCTGGATCGGCCCCGAACAGGTGGCAGCGTCGGGCACAGTCCTCGACAGCTACCAGGAGTCGAAGGCCTCCGAGCACCTCGCCCGGGACGAAGTCGAGATCACTGTCGACGTCGGGGTTGGCGCGCACCAGGCAACCGTGTGGACCTGCGACCTGACCCACGGCTACATCGAGATCAACGCCGGGTACCGGACATGATCGGCACCAGGAATTACGCGCCCGAGCAACGGGCCGAAGCCCTCGTCGAGGCGCTTCCGTACATCAAGCAGTTCCACGACAAAGTCATCGTCATCAAGTACGGGGGCAGTGCCATGACCGACCCCGACCTGGCCACCACTTTCGCCGAGGACATAGTTCTGCTGCGCTCGGTAGGGATGAAACCCGTTGTTGTCCACGGGGGCGGGCCCCAGATCGGCCTCCATCTGAAGAAGCTGGGCAAGGAGACCCGATTCCAGGACGGCCTCCGTGTCACCGACGCCGAGACCCTGGACATCGTGCGGATGGTCCTGGTCGGCAAGATCGGGCGGGACATCGTGGGGGCGATCAACGTCCACGGCGCCTTCGCCATCGGTCTCTCCGGCGAAGACGGCGGGCTCATCACCGCAGCGCCCCACGACGAGTCTCTCGGCCTCGTCGGCAGGATCGTCTCGGTCCAGCCCGGCATCATCGAGCGCCTCCTCGCCGAGAACATGATCCCGGTGGTCTCCACCATCGGATCCGACCATGCAGGCCAGGCGTACAACATCAACGCCGACACCGTCGCCGGGGCCCTTGCCTCCGCACTCCAGGCGGAAAAGGTCATCTACCTCACTGACGTCCCCGGGTTGCTCGAAGACCCTGCCGACGCCGACTCGTTGATACAGAGAGCTTCGGTCGGTGCAGTTGAAAAGTTGCTACAGACTTCGGCGATCACCAGCGGGATGATCCCGAAAGTCCGGGCGTGCATCGACGCGGTCCGGGCCGGGACCTCTTCGGCCCACATGCTCGACGGCACCATCCCCCACGTCCTTCTCCTCGAACTGCTCACCGACGCCGGAATCGGCACGATGATCGGGGGCGATTCACAGTGACCGTGGCTCAAGCCAAAGCATGGGGCACCACCGGTGAGCACAGCCCGTTGATGGACAACTACGGCTCGCCGCCGCGGCTCTTCGTGAAGGGAATGGGCCCCTACATCTGGGACCGGGATGGGAAGCAGTACCTCGACTTCCTCGGAGGTCTGGCAGTGGTGGCACTGGGCCACGCCCACCCCGAGATCACCAAAGCGGTGAGCAGACAGGCCGGAATCCTCGTCCACACCTCCAACCTCTTCGCCAACGAGCATCAGGCTCCGGTGGCCGAAACGATCAACTCCCTCGTCGACTGCGGCCCCGGACAGGTGCTGTTCCAGAACTCAGGTGCTGAGGCGAACGAGGCCGCGATCAAACTCGCCCGGAAACATCAAGGCCCGGAGCGGTATGTGGTGCTCTCAGCACTCGATTCGTTCCACGGAAGGACACTGGCCGCCCTTGCTGCCACCGGCCAACCCGGCAAGCATGCACCATTCGCCCCCATGCCCGAAGGCTTTCGCCATATCCCCTTCAACGACATTGCGGCCCTCGAGTCGGCTTTGCAGGCGGCCGATGTCGCAGCCGTCCTCCTCGAGTCCGTCCAGGGCGAGGGCGGAGTCAACCCGGCGTCGGCCGAATATCTTCAAGCGGCGCGGTCGCTATGCGATCAACATGGTGTGCTGCTCATCCTCGACGAGATCCAGACCGGGATGGGGCGCACCGGTGAGTGGTTCGGGTACCAGCACGCGGGAATCAAGCCCGACATCGTGACCATGGCCAAAGCCCTCGGCAACGGATTCCCTGTGGCTGCGGTGTGGGCGACCGATTCCGTCGCCGCCGCTTTCGGGCCCGGTGACCACGGGTCGACATTCGCCGGGCAACCGGTTGCCCTCGCGGCAGCTCGAGCAGCCCTCGACACCTACATCGCCATCGATGCACCAACGCTGGTCAGAGAAATGGGCGCCTACCTGACAAGACGGGCAGAAGGTTGTGCCGGAGTCGATCGGGTTCGGGGCCAGGGTTTGCTCCTCGCCCTCGAGTTGTCCCCGGCACGGCTCGCCGGCCGCACCGCCAAGGACATCGCCTCTGCCTGTCTCGACCGGGGCCTGATCGTCAACGGGGTCACCCCGACCGCCCTTCGGCTTGCCCCCCCGTACATCGTCACCAAACAACAAATAGACGAGGCAATCGACATCATCTCCGATGCAATCGCCTCAGCACCCGAGGAGGAATGATGCGCCACTTCCTGGACATCGACGAACTGACCAAAGACGAGCTCGAGCATGTGCTTGACCTCTCGTCACAACCTGCCACCACAGCTCCGCTCGCCGGCAAAGGCATGGCCCTGCTTTTTGAGAAGCCCTCGGCCCGCACCCGCAACGCAATGGAGATGGCGGTGGTCCAGCTCGGCGGCCACCCCGTGTACATCCGGCCCGAGGAACTCGGGCTCGACGTCCGCGAGACTGTCGAAGACGTTGCCCGGACCTTCGCCTGCTATCACCATCTGCTCGGAGCAAGGGTTTTCGCCCATTCCACAGTGGAGCGGATGGCAGCTCTCGACGTGATCCCGGTGGTGAACCTTCTCAGTGACAAGTCGCACCCGATGCAGGCCCTGGGAGACCTGCTCACCATGCGCTCGGAGCTCTCGGTGCTCGAAGACAGGATCGTCACCTTCATCGGTGATGGGAACAACGTCGCACTGTCACTGGCGAAGGCATGCGGGCTCACCGGGATGAAGTTCCGGCTTGCCAGCCCGCCCGGATACTCCTTCTCGGCTTCCGATATCGAAGAGATCGCTGCCACGGGAACCGAGGTCGAGATCTATCGCTCGCCGTACGAAGCTGTGGCCGATGCCGACGTCGTCTACACCGACACGTGGGCATCGATGGGTAAAGAAGACGAAGCTGCGGAGCGCAAGGATGCCTTCCAGGAGTTCCGAGTCGACGCCAACTTGATGTCCGTAGCGGGAGAGAAGGCGATCTTCCTCCACTGCCTCCCCGCCAAGCGGGGCAACGAGGTCACCGACGAGGTGCTCGACGGGGCACAGAGCCGGGTCTGGGTGCAGGCGGAGAATCGGATGCACTCGGCACGCGGGCTGCTGACATGGCTTGTCGAGGAGGGCCAGTGGTCCGTCTCTTAAATAGTGTGCGCGTGTCTCCGAGTCATCGTCGTCATCTGGCAAGGAGAAAAGCGCAGTCGCACCCGGGAGGTTCGGCGAGCATTTTGGACGCAGCCAGGGGCGACGAGGGCCGGAGAGACGCCACAAGTATTTATGAGAAGGGCCACTAGTGAACAAGAATCAACGCCAGCACAAGATCACCGACCTGCTCAGGGACCAGCCGGTGAACAGTCAGGGGCAACTCGTCGACCTCCTCGAAGAGGTGGGCGTTGTCGCCACCCAGGCCACCGTCTCCCGCGACCTCGAAGAATTGGGTGCGGTGAAAGTCAGGGTCGCCGGTGGTGACGCCGTGTATGCGATCCCCGAGCACCCTGCCGACCGGGTGGTCCCCGAGGATGTGCTCAAGCGGGTGCTGGGCAACTGGGTGGTCGACATCCAATCCTCGTCGAACATCGTCGTGATCCGCACCCCCCCGGGTTCGGCCCATGTGGTGGCGTCGGCAATCGACCACGCCGGGATGCCCGACGTGCTTGGCACGGTCGCCGGCGACGACACGATGTTTGTGGTGACCTATGAGGGGACCGACGGTAAGGACCTCGCCGCAAGATTCAAGGAGATCGCAGGCTTATGAGCGTAAACAAACAAGACATCAAAAAGGTTGTGCTCGCCTATTCGGGCGGGCTCGACACCTCGATAATCCTCCGGTGGCTGCAGGAGACCTATGAGGCCGAGGTCATCTGCTTCACGGCCGACATCGGCCAGAAGCATGAGACCGAGCCGGCGCGGGCTAAAGCCCTCAGCCTGGGTGTCCCCGAGAGTGACATCCACATCGAGAACCTCCAGGAGGAGTTCGTCGGTGAGTACGTGTTCCCGATGTTCCGGGCCAACACCGTCTACGAAGGCGAATACCTCCTCGGCACCTCCATCGCGAGGCCCCTGATCGGCAAGCGCATCATCGAGATCGCCCGGGAGAACAGTGCCGACGCCATCGCCCATGGCGCCACCGGGAAGGGCAACGACCAGATCAGGTTCGAGTTGGCCGCATATTCGTTCGCCCCCGACATCGAGGTGATCGCCCCGTGGCGGATCTGGGAGCTCGACTCCAGGGAGTCGCTGATGAAATATGCGAGTGATCGTGGCATCCCCATCGAGAAGACCAGGGGCAAGGAGTCGCCCTTCTCGACCGACGCCAACCTGCTCCACATCTCCTACGAGGGCGGACCCCTCGAAGAGCCCTGGGCCGAAGCGCCCGCGGACATGTGGCAGTGGACCGTCGACCCGGCACAAGCACCGGACCGGCCCACGTTCCTCAACCTCGAGTACCAGGGCGGCGACATCGTCGCCATCGACGGCCAGCAGCTATCCCCCGCCGACGTGCTCACCACACTGAACGAGATCGGTGCCGCCAACGGGGTAGGCCGTATCGACATCGTGGAGAACCGCTACGTGGGGATGAAGAGCAGAGGGTGTTATGAGACCCCCGGCGGGACGATCATGCTCAAGGCCCACCGCGCCATCGAGTCGATCACACTCGACCGCGAAGTGGCACATCTCAAGGACAGCCTGATGCCCAAGTACGCCGAATTGATCTACAACGGCTACTGGTTCAGCCCGGAACGTGAGATGTTGCAACTGGCGATCGACCACAGCCAGGTGCATGTGAACGGCGAAGTGAAAGTCAAGCTGTACAAGGGCAACGTCGACATCGTGGGCCGGAGGTCGAACGATTCGCTGTTCGACGCACGGACCGCGAGCTTCGGCGAGGATGAAGGCGTTTACAACCAGGCAGACGCTGACGGGTTCATCAAGCTGAACGCACTGAGACTGAGAAACCTGGCCCGGAAGCGGCCCTGACCGATGACGTTGTGGCAGGGACGCTTCGATGGCGGGGCTTCGGATGAGCTGAAGGCCCTCAACGACAGTCTCTCCTTCGACGTCCGGATGTTCCGCGAGGACATCGCCGGGTCGCGCGCCCACGCCAAGATGCTGGTCAAGGCCGGCCTCCTCGATGACGACGAATCTGCGGCGATAACCAACGCCCTCGACACCGTCGAGAGCGAGATCGCCAACGGCGACTTCGAGTTCCAACCCGGCGACGAGGACATCCACACCGCCGTGGAGCGACGGGTGACGGAGATCACACCGGCGGGTGCCAAGCTCCACACCGGGCGAAGCCGGAACGATCAGGTGGCTACCGACCTCCGGCTCTGGACGAAACAAGCGATCGACACCACCCTGACGCTCATCCACCAGCTGGAAAAGACCCTCCTGGCCAGGGCGGCAGAGGCAGGAGAGGCCATCCTGCCCGGCTACACCCATCTCCAACAGGCGCAGCCGGTGGCCCTTGCCCATCATCTCCTCGCCCACGGCTGGGCGCTATCCCGCGACTTCGAACGCCTTCTCGACGCCCGGAAACGGGTCGACGTCTCCCCGTTGGGTGCCGGAGCGCTGGCCGGGTCGACTCTCCCCCTCGACCCAGAGGTGACTGCATCCGAGCTCGGATTCGGAGCCACATTCGAGAACAGCCTGGACGCGGTGAGCGACCGCGACTTCGTCGCCGAGACCTTGTTCGCCCTCAGCCTGCTCGGCGTCCACCTGAGCCGGATCGGCGAGGAGATGATCATCTGGTCGTCAACCGAGTTCGGCTATGTGCAGATGAGCGACACCCACTCCACCGGCTCGTCGATGATGCCGCAGAAGGCAAACCCCGACATCGCCGAATTGGCCCGGGGCAAAGCGGGACGGCTCATCGGCAACCTGACCGGGCTGCTGGTCACCCTCAAAGGCCTTCCCCTCGCCTACAACAAAGACCTCCAGGAGGACAAGGAGCCATTGTTCGACTCCTTCGACACCATCCACCTCATCCTCTCCGCGGTAGACGGGATGATCGCCACCCTCACCTTCGATATCGAGCGGATGGCGAACGCCGCGGCCTCGCCCTATCTCTTCGCCACCGACCTCGCCGAATGGCTCGTGGCCCGGGGCACACCCTTCCGCGAGGCCCACGGAATCGTCGGAAGGCTCGTCCGAGAGTCTCTGGAGGGTGATCGGTCGCTCCAGGATCTCGTGCTCACATCGCCGGACCTCGGCCCGGATGCTGTCGGGTTGCTCGACATCTCCCCCGACCGCAAGGGGACCCCGGGCGGGGGCACACCAGCGGCCGTAGATCGTCAGATGGCCCGCTTCGAGGATCTGATCGATACCCAGGAACGGTTGCTGGCCACCTAAAGCGCGAGATGGAGACGCAGTGCCTCGTCGACCTCCAGCATCTTCGCTGCAGGCACTGAGCCCAGCCGATTTGCGACCCGTTGCACCGAAACCGATCTCACCTGTTCGGCCTGAGCCTTGGAGTCGATATCCAGACCGCTTTCTACAGCGTTGATCAGCACCTGGAACGGGAACACAGTCGAAACCCGCGATGTGAGCGGCACCACGGTGACGGTTCCTTTCCCAAGCCTCGCCGCAGTCGAATTCGCCCCGTCGTTGGAGACGAGGATGGCCGGGCGTCGATAGGCAGCCTCTCCCGGCAGAGGGGTCCCGAGGTCGACAATTCGGATCTCGCCTCGCAACATCAGGTCAATCCATCACCCGATGCCGCGTCCCACAACTCTGCCTCTCCAGCCGAATCCCATTCCTCCCATGCCCGGGCATAGGCGTCACCGAGTTTGGATGATCGCAACATTCTGACCGCAGCATGCACGACCGCAGACCGAGATGGAATCCCCTCGATTTCGGCAAGGTGGTCGAGGAAATCGACATCCTCAACAGGCAGGCTAACGCTGATCTTCATACCGGCATGCTACCAGCAGTGGTACAGGAATACTACCTTTAGCAGCGCGCTGGCTGTGACTGCCGGACATCCGATGGGAAGATGCTGCAGTGAAACGACTGATCCTGGTTCTTGCCCTGGCCCTCTCCGCCTGCAGCTCCCCTGCTTTGGTCGGCCAGGATCTGCCTGATCTTCCCCCCATCACCGGCCAGGAGCTCGATGTCATGCTGCAGCGCTCCGGGAATCCGTCTGTGGTCAACGTATGGGCCTCGTGGTGCGGACCATGCCGAGCCGAGGCGCCGCTCCTCACTGCTGCCCTGGCCGAATACGGTGATCGGGTCGACTTCATCGGCATCGACGTCCAGGACAGCCAGGCCGACGCCAAGAACTTCATCGCGAGTTTCGAACTCGACTTCACTCACTACTTCGACCGCGACCGATCGGTGCCTGAGTTCTATGGCGGTTTCGGGACACCGATGACGTTCTTCTTCGACAGGACCGGCACGCTGGTCGACACCCATCTCGGCGTCATCGACGAACGCTCCCTCGCTCTCGGCATCGACGAGATCGTAAGCAGATAATGGAGTTCACTCTGCTCTGGGCGGCGCTCACCGGGGTCGCCGGGCTCTGGATCGGGACCCGCCTTTGGACGGAAAGCCGTGATGAGTCCCCGGCGGAGTCCATATTCGATTCGCTGCTCCTCGCTGCCGGGGTCGGGCTGGTCGGGGGCCGGGTCGTGGCAATGCTCGCCCAGGGACTGAACCCGATCACCAACATCGGCGACCTTCTCATCGTCCGGGGCGGGGTGAGCACCGTGGCGGCAACCGTGTTCGCAGTGGGTGCCTTGTTCCTCACATCCGGGAGACAGATGAAGGTCCTCGACCTGGCGGCACCGGCGGTGCTGCTCGGATTGGCCGGATGGCACCTCGGCTGTCTCTGGCGCGGGGCCTGCCTCGGCACCGCTTCGGATTTGCCATGGGCGTGGGCGGAAGCCGGGAGTTCGATCACCAGGCACCCGGTCGAGATCTACGCCGCTATCGGTCTGGCACTTGGCGCCATAGTGGTGAGCCGCCTGCCGCCACGAATCGGACTGCGATCAGGGACAGCTTTTGCCCTGGCTTCAGGGATCAGGCTGGCCACGGAGCCATTCCGGCTCTCGGTCACCGGGGGGCCGGTGTGGTGGTATGCAGCCGGGGTCGTCCTCGGCCTCGCATGGCTGGTTGTCGCCGGGGTTTCCAATCGGCACCCGACTTGAGTGTGGCGCCTGAGGCGGGGAGACTCCCTGATGTGAGCCATCTGCTGCAGCTGGATTCGGTCGGCGTCGACCTCGGTGGCCGACCTGTGCTCACCGACATCAGCCTCCACCTCGGCTCCGGTGAGGCGATCGCCATCGTCGGGCCCAACGGGAGCGGTAAGACGACCCTCCTGCGCCTGCTGGCCACCTTGCTCCGTCCCAGCCAGGGCAGCGGAACCGTTCTCGGCGCCGACCTGAGAGGGGTGGTCGAACGCTCGGTTCGCATTTCGGTCGGCATGATCACACATGCTCCGGCTCTGCTCGATGAGCTCACGGTCTGGGAGAACCTCGTTCACTTCTGCCGCATCTCGAACCGCCCCGAAGCCGTGATCCCCAGGGCTCTTTCTGCCGTCGGCCTCGAAAACGTGGCTGACCTTCGGGTCGACCGGTGCAGCTTCGGTATGAAGCGCAGGGCCGAAATCGCTTGGCTGCTCATCGCCAAACCAAAACTGCTCCTCCTCGACGAGGCACGGTCTGGCCTCGACATCGAAGCACGGAGCCTCGTTGACTCGCTGGCACGGCTCACCCGGGAGCGAAGTGGAGGCGTCGTCGCGGTCTCTCACGACGCAGGCGATCTCAGCTTGGATTTCGTCGCAGTGCACCGCCTTGCAAACGGAAGGATGGAGCGGGTCTCATGAGCCTTTGGCAGCAGTCGAAGGAGGTCATGCGGGTCGACCTGATGGTGGAACAGCGCATCGGGGACACCTTTCGTATCGTGCTCCCGTTTGCTGTGGTCGCTCTGATGATCTTCTCACTGGCAATACCGGCGGGTGTCGGCGATATCGGCGATGTAGGCACAGCTGTCTTCTGGGGGGTGGCCATCCTCTATGGGATGCAGGTTGCCTTGCGCACTTCGATGAGCGAGACAGAGCAGCGCAAGAACATCGCCATGCTGCTTGGCCTCGACCCAGCCGCCCGGTTCCTCGGAAGGTCGATGGCCGCCGCCTTGCTACTGACGGGTTTCATGGCAGTTCTCTTCGTCGCTATGGTGCTGCTCTTCAGCCCTGATCTCCCCGTCGGATGGGCGTGTCCAATCGCGCTGGCAATCCTCCTGGCGGCAGCCGGCCTGGCGATGCTCGCCACTCTGGCCGGTGAGGTTGCTTCAGGGCTCCGCAACCGCTCGGCGCTCGCATCGCTGCTGATCGCCCCCCTTGCCATCCCGATGGTCGTCGGGGCCTCACAGGTCCTGGAATCTATGACCGGGAACAACGGTATCCTGATCTGGATTCTGCTTCTGATCACAACAGATCTGACCCTGCTTGTCGCAGGAGTCGGGCTCTCCAGACCGCTAGAGGAAGCATCACGATGAGACGAGTACAGACAATGCTCCTGATCGCCGCACTGGCTCTGGGCTTGGGCGCCTACCTGGCATTCACCGCACCGCTGGACGCACTCCAGGGTGAATACACCAGAATGCTCTACATCCACGTCCCGACCCTGTGGTTGGCTTTTCTCGCCTTCGGGATCACCGCACTCGGTTCGGTCGTGTACCTCATCGGCAAGAGGCCGCGCTGGGACCGAGCGGCGGAAGCATCTGCGGAGATCGGTGTCCTCTTTGCTGTGGTTGGCGTCTTCACCGGGATGGTCTGGGGCCAGGCGGTCTGGGGCCAGGCCTGGGACTGGGGCGATGCCCGGCTGGCCACCACCGCGGTGATGATCTTCGTCTACATCGGTTACCTCGCGCTACGCAGGGCCATCCCTGACCCCGAGCTTCGGGCCCGGAGATCGGCGATTCTCGGGACCATCGCAGTCATCCAGGTGCCACTGGTCTACTTCTCGGTCAACCTCTTCCGCACCCTCCACCAGACTCAGTCGATACGGCCCGATGGCTCCACCATGGATTCAGAGATGCTGGTGGCCCTTCTCGTCAACGTCGTCGCCTTCACCATCCTCTACGCGGCGCTGTTCATGGGGCGCACCTACGTTGCCCGCCTCGAAGCGGCCCGGGTGACCGACAGAGCGCCGGCGGGCGATGCGGTCTCGCCACCCCGACTGAAGGAGATCGAAGATGTCTGACGCCCTCGTCGTCATCGTCACATACGCGGTGGTTTACGGGACCGCTCTCGGTTACGCCGCGTATCTCCACTTGCGGTGGAAGCGGGCTCAGTAGACATGGAGCATCGCACTCTGGTTCTTTCTGGAATCGGAGGGATCATCGCACTCATCATCACCATGTCGCTCGTCGGCCTGGGAGACAACCTCACCTATTACCTCTATCCCACAGAAGCTGTCGAACGACGTACCGAGTTCACCGACGGAGAGAATTTCCGGTTGGCCGGCACCGTGGTGGAGGGCAGCCTTTCTGAGGAAGGCCAGGACCTTGTATTCGATGTTTCTGATGGCGGCGAGACCGTACCGGTCAGGCTGATCGACACTCCTCCCCCGCTGTTCGACGACACGGTCCCGGTGCTGCTCGACGGTGCCTGGGAAGGTGAAACCTACGTCGCGACGAATGCTCTCATCCGCCACGACGAGAACTATGTCGTACCGGAAGAGGGAACCCCGGCCGAGGGCGAGTGATGGCGCTGTCCATACTCGGCACGGCGGGGATCCTCGCCGGGCTGCTCGGGGCGACCTTGCTTGCCTACCGCGGCGTGCAGATTGCTCGCTCTGAAACCGGTGTCGGCGACCTGGGACCACCGGCAAAGCTCCTTCTCGGGGGGGCCGCCGTATCGATGGTTGCACTCGAATTGGCGTTGCTGACTAACGACTTCGCCATCTCCTACGTTGCCAATCACCACGCCTCGACCACGCCGTTCCCGTTCAATGTTGCCAGTGCCTGGGGTGCCCTCGAAGGCTCGATCGTGCTCTGGGGCCTGGTGTTGGCAAGCTTTATCTGGTTCGTCGTCCGCCAGTACCGGAAAGGCCCCGATCATCTCGGTGCTGGAGCACTTGCCGTTCTCGGTGTGATCTCGATCTTCTTCTTCGGGATGATGATCACCATCTCCAACCCTTTCGAGGTCTGCGTCCAGGCAGCGGAGAGAGCCTGTGCGGTGTCCAGTCCCTGGCCGTTTTCAGCCATCGACGCTCCGCTCGAGGGCGCCGGCCCCAATCCCCTACTCCAGAACCACATCCTGATGGCGATCCACCCCCCGATGCTCTACCTCGGGTATGTCGGCATGTCGGTGCCTTTCGCATATGCGATTAGTGCGCTCGCGCTGAAGGTGGCAGGACCGGTGTGGCTGCGGCGGTCACATCGTTCAACCCTGGTCGCATGGAGTTTCCTCACCGCCGGCATCGTCCTCGGCGGTTGGTGGGCGTACGAGGTCCTCTCCTGGGGAGGCTATTGGGCATGGGACCCGGTCGAGAACGCGTCATTCATGCCCTGGCTGGTAGCCACTGCCTTTCTCCACTCTGCCATCGTCCAACAGCGACGCGACATGCTCCAGGCGTGGAACTTCGTGCTCATCATCTCCGCCTTCTCGCTGACAATTCTCGGGACCTTCCTCACCCGCTCCGGTACCATCAACTCGGTCCACTCGTTCACCCAGAGTGCAATCGGCCCGGCACTGCTCGGATTCCTCGCTTTGGTTCTCGTTGGATCATTCACCCTCTTCGCTAACCGCTCCCACCTGGTCAGCTCCGCGCCGCGCATCGACAGCTTCGTCAGCCGGGAGGGCGCGTTTCTCGCCAACAACCTCCTCCTCACCCTCTACGCCTTCGTGGTGCTGATCGGAACCACCTACCCGCTCCTCGTCGAAGCATTCACAGGTACCCAGGTCGGGGTGGGAGCCCCTTTCTACAACAGGCTCGCCGTCCCACTCACCTTCGCCCTGCTGCTCGTCATGGGCTTCGGCCCGATCACTCCCTGGGGAAACGCCTCGCCCGGTGTCATCTGGAAACGGAGTCGCATGCCGCTGGTGGCATCTGTCGGTGCCGGGCTTGCCGTCGCTCTGTTCGTCAGTCGCATCGGCTGGGTGGTGCTGGCAGTGGTCCTCGCCACTTTCGTCACCGGCACGATTCTCGGACTCCTCCTCGAACAGGCCCGACGACGCGCCGCCAGACGCGAACTCAAGTTGAGTGGCGGCCTGCGCGAGGTGATCGGGGGCGACACCGCATTCTGGGCCGGACAGGTGAGCCACATCGGAGTCGTCCTGGTGGCGGTGGGAATTGCCTTCGCCGCCAACCTCGCCCTGCACGAGACCGTGGTCCTCGAGCCCGGTGAATCCGTCGAGTTCGCGGGATACGAGCTGGTTTACGAAGGCCCATTTCAGTTCGAAGAGCCGCAACGAATCGTGCGGGGGGCGCGGGTCACCGTCCTCAGAGACAGCCAGTTCGTAGCGGTGATGGAGCCGACCAACAACTTCTACGGTTCGCAGGCGTCGGGGATCATCACGCCCGACGTCCTCACCCGACCCGGCGGCGACCTCTACCTGACTCTGCGTGACCTCGACGAGATCAGCGCCACGCTGTCGCTGGACACCTCCCCCCTGATCTGGCTGCTCTGGTTCGGAGGTTTGGTGGCCGCAGGCGGCGGCTTCTGGGCGATGGCCGCACGGGCGTCGGAGCGAAGCCTGATCACCGAAGGTGCCCCGGCCGATGTCTGAGCGCTTCAAGAACCTTCTCATCGCGGGGGTGACCCTGGCAATGGCAGTCACGTTGGTCCTACTGGTCGCCACCAATGAGACACCCGACGACAGAGTGGAACGGATCGGTTCAGCGATCAAGTGCCCGGTCTGTCAGGGGGAGGCAATCGCCGACTCCCCCGCTCAGATGGCGACCGACATGATGGCCCTCGTCGAGGAACGGGTTGCTCAGGGTGCGACCGACGAGCAGATTATCGACGAGTTGCTCGGCTCGTTCAGCGGGGCCGTTCTCCTCGATCCCCCCGTGTCCGGTGCCACGCTGCTTCTGTGGCTGGCACCCATCGCGGCCCTGGTCGCCGGAGTTGGGGTTGTCCTGTGGTGGAAATCCCATCCGGGCCGGGCCACGCCAGACGATCGCCTTCCCGTCACCGGATCCCGCCGCCTGGTTGGTGGGCTGATACTTATCGGCGGTTTCGTGGCGATTGTCGTGGTAGCCGGGACCCTGCTTCAGGACAGGGCCGGACCTGCTGAAGGCGCAGCCGATGTCGATGTCCAGAACCTCGACGACGTCAGCAACGAGACGATGGAGGCAGTGGTCGACGCCAACCAGGACAACCCGCAGATCAACGGGATGCGGCTCGCTCTGGCCGAGCGTTATTTCGAAGCTGCCGACTATCGGGCTGCGTTCCCCCACTACCTCCGGGTCGCGCAGGATCCGATAGCATCCGACGAAGAAGCGGCCACCGCTCTCATCAGACTCGGATGGATGGCCTATGACGGAAACGAAGAAGTCCAAACTGCTTTGACTCTCTTCGACCAGGCCCTCGAGATCATCCCCGATTCGCAGGTGGCTCGGTACCTGAAAGGCCAGGTGCTTTGGTGCGGAGCAGGCGAGAACGAGCAGGCAGTGGAGCTATTCGAGGCAGTCCTCGGGGATGACGACCTCGACGATTCAATCCGGGCTCAAGTCGAAGCCGACCTGTCGTTGGCAGCGGCCGGGGAAGGATGCGCATGAACACCAGCGCAGTGAAGTGGGCCGGGCTGGCGATTGCGGCGGCTGCGGTGATCTTCTCGGTGGTGCTGGCCAGCCGGTTCGGCACCGATCCCGGGCTGGTCGAGTCGCCCCTCCTCGGCGAGCCGGCACCGGTTCTCGAACTGCCTCTCCTCGACGGGTCGGGCACCTTCGACACTTCGAGGTTGAACGGTACGGTGACAGTCCTCAACTTCTTCGCTTCGTGGTGCCTCGAATGCCGCAACGAGCATGCCGACCTGGTAGCCACCGCGAACGCATTCAACGACCGGGGGGTGCGGTTCGTCCAGATCTCTTACCAGGAGAGTGCAGAAGCTTCCTCCGCCTACCTCGATCAGGCGGGACGCTCGGAGTCGACGCTTTACCTCAGCGACCCGGGAAGCAGGGCCGCTATAGCGTACGGGGTGTTCGGGATCCCCGAGACCTTCTTTCTCGACGATTCCGGCACCGTGGTCGGCAAGATCATAGGTGAGGCCGACGCATTCATCCTCGGCGCCACCCTGGATTCGATCCTCGCTGGAGAGACTCCAGGCCAGAAGATCACAGGTGATACCCAGCAGCGGCCAGGCGACTGAGTTCTGTTCACTCCTGATCGGGCCGTAATACCTCAAGAGCAACTTCATCGAAGCTGACGGTGTTGATCGAAGCCGGGCCGGTGTCGAGCAGAAAGACGTCGAAGAACCCGATCAAGTACTGGTTGATGATCGAGATCATCCGGCCGGCGCCGATTGGACCGCGCAAGCCAATCTCGTCGGCGAGTGGGGAGAAAAGAGGAAGCATCACGAAGTCGTTGTGGCCGGAGCCGTCGATCCCGATCCAGTAGGTAGTTGCTTCACTGCGCTCGGCTATCCCGCGCAGAATCGCGTCGTTGGGTCTGTCATCCCACTCTGCCGAACGCAAGAACATCGCAGGTTTGGTTGCCGATGTGCCCAGAGTCCTGTCGGCCAGGTGCTCGACCCAGGGGTCCATCCCCAGGACTGCGTCACAGCGCTCATCAGTGAGACACACGCTCACGGCCGCTCCGCCGCCGGCCGAGTGCCCGTAGAGCCCGATTCGGGTCAGGTCGATGCTGTCGGCGATCGGTCCAAAGGGGCCAGCTTCCGCCTCGTCGAGGGCATCGAGAACCGACACGAGGTCGTTGGCGTACGTCTCCACCAGAAGCTCAGCCGCTCTGTCATAAACATCTGCGGCGACAGTCTCTCTATCGGGCAGAGCGTCGGGGTCGTACGGCACCAGATCTCCGTCGTCGAAGACGGTGGCGACTGCCATATGGGTGTGATCGGGAGCGATCACGACGTATCCGTTGGAGACGAGGTTCTCGATCTGATTGAGCGCTATCGACCGATAACCCCGCCAACCGTGGCTGTAGATGACCACTGGATAAGTGCCGGGGGCGACGGTCAGACCCTCATACGTGTGCGACTCGGTATAAGCGAGATGATTGAGAAACCAGGAGGGGAGGCCGATCGACCGGGCCAACTCGGGCCCGATCTCTGACCACTGCGGGTGGATCTGGCCCGGATCGGTCTCACTGTCCGGTAACGCCGGGTAGAAGACCTGGACCACCAGCTCCCGGGCCCGCCCCGGCCGGAGCCCATAGACCTCTTCGTTCTCGGGATCGGAAAACTCGATCGTCATCGTGCCGACCGTTTCCGGGCCGGACGGAGCGGGTAGCTCGGGAACAGGGAACAACCACGCCGGCGACGACACCAGGAGCAGCCCCGCCAGCCCGAACACGCCCCGTGCGATCCGATTCGACCACTTCAGGTTGCGGTCGAGAAACACTATGTCGCCAATGATCAGGCCGATCGCCGCCACGTACAACGGGATCAGCTGCCAGCGGAACCCACCGATCTGCAGCTGAGCGATCAACGCCACGAACATCAGGGTGGAGGCAATCCCCCTCCTTGGACGGACGCCGAAGATCGCCGGCCAGGTCACGGCGAAGACACAGCTGAACAGGAGGAGAAGCTCGAACTGTCTCACAGCGGGATTGGTCCGTTCGGGGCGACAGCCATCAGTTGTCGCCCGGCGTGACGCCTACCACGAATCAGGGATCGGCGTTCCCTGATGAAAGCTCATCAACCATCGACCCGCTTTCTTCACCCACACCGAGCTGCGGAGGACCTCCCGCCCTGTCGCGCCGACGGTCCGATAGGTGCAGAGCATCACCGTCGGGTAAAGCTCGCGGACCTCCCAATCTTTGACCACAACCTGTTGGGATCGTCCCCGTGACATTTCTCTCACCATCGCGACCAGATCGTATTGACGTCCCCGGGTCCCGATCTCGGTGAACTCGTCGGCGAGCAACTCGAGGACCTTTGAAGTGTCCCTCCTGAATTCAGGGTCCAGGAGCTGCATTTCGAAGTCCCGAAGCAGCTCTTCGGTAGAGATCTCTAACGGCATGACGCCGATCGTAGCGATTTCTTCTATTCCGTCAGACCGATGAGGTTGTCGAGGGCCGACCTGATATCAGCTTCAGCCCTGATCCCCGGCCAGGCTTCGACAACGGTCTGGTCAGCCGCAATGAGCACGGTGACCGGCTGGTACGGCACTCCGTAGAGTGTAAAGATCTCCTCGTCGGCATCCAGGCCCCACATGATCTCTCCCGACAGAAACAGTTCTTCAGCTCTCGCCTCGGTGAGCTCGAAGCTCGACTTCCACGCCGGAGCGACGAAATCGACACGATCGGAGTACTCGGCAGCAAGTTGGTCGACGACGGGCAACTCCCGTCGACAGGTCGGTCACCACTCAGCCCAGAAGACCAGATAAACCGGCCGCGCTCCGTCGGAAAGGGTGTAGCTGCCCCCCTCGCCCAGTTCCAGTGTGAAATCGGGGGCGAGTTCCCTGTCCGAGGTGGTAGGCGTATCCCCTACGGTCGTCGTGGTGTCTTCGCTGCCCGGTGTGGAAGTGGTACCGGCGACAGTTGTTGTGGTGTCACTCTCACCCGGCGTCGAAGTGGTCGAACCGGAGTCGCCGGCGCAAGCAGAAGCCGCAAGCAGGAACGAGCATGCCAGAACAAGCTTTCTCATCAGCGAAACGGTAGGCGCGATGGTGTTTACCGGGAATAAAGAGGAACGGATGCGAGGACATTACACTCAGTGCCCCGTGTCAGATACGCAGCTCTACTTTGCTTACGCCTCCCTGCTGGACCCTGACCGGATGGCCGAGGCTGCGCCAGGTGCGAGGTTCCTTTTCAGTGCCCACTATCCGGAAACGCGGCTTGTCTTCGTGGCCAACGGCGGCGGGCCCGTTCCGACGCTTGTTGAGTCACCCGGGTCCATCGTGTGGGGAGGCGTTTTCGAGATTCCCGAGGACCAGCTGGAGCGAGTGGCAAGCATCGAAGCCGAAGAGGGGCGTTCCCCGGGCTGGGAGTTGAAAGCGGTCGACCGTGCCGGCAACAAGCACGACTGTCTGACATTTGTCACCAATCCGGGTGTTGCCGAAGCCGGCCCACCCTCATCGGCCTACATAGAGTCAATGATCCGGGGTGCTCGCCATTGGGATCTTCCCGCCGGGTGGGTTGTCGGCCTCGAAGACCTCGTGGATGATCCGCTCCTGAGCTGAAAGCTCCCTAATCCGGAACGAGCCGTCTGGAATCGGGGAACGCTCGGGTGACCAAGACAAGAAGGCCCCCGGGTGAGGGGCCTTCTTCACGTCTGCGAGTCGATCTGTAAGCCGGATTCTGTGGCTTGTCGAGACCCGACGTTGCCGGGCCGACAAGCGACGACCATCCATCTGGGCGAATTGTCACCAATCCGCTCGAGCGGCCTACCCGGGATATTCAACGGGCCGTTGATCCCTGCTTGGCCTTGCTCCCGGTGGGGTTTACAAGCTGCCCCGGTCACCCGGGGCACTGGTGGTCTCTTACACCACCTTTTCAACCTTGCCTGTGTCCGAAGACCATCGGCGGTTTGTTTTCTGCTGCACTTTCCGTCGGGTTGCCCCGCCTGGGCGTTACCCAGCACCGTGCCCTGCGGAGTCCGGACTTTCCTCAACTCTGCTGGAAGCGGAGCCGCGGCCGTCCGATCGACTCGCTGAACCCATTCTAATTCTTTCTGCGCCCCCCGATAAACCCGCCAGCCCCGCCGAAGACGATTGAGACCAGCGCGAGGATCAATACGTTGACGATCGTGATAGCCGCTGAACCCAGACTCGCCAGCATGATCAGAACCCCTCCGAGGAGAAGACCGGCAACCGAGCCGTGGAAACGGTGGGAATGGATGGCCATTCTCCCGGCCACCCATCCCCCGGCCATAAGACCGACCAGGACTCCCGCGAGAAGGCCGATGTCGGGACCATTGCTCACATCAAGCAGGGCGAGCCCGCCGCCTACCAGGAATCCGACGATGGTGATGCAGAATCCCCCTGCGACAACACCCATAACCACAGCCTGCACCCTCAGAGCTGCCAGCATCAGAGACTCTGCAACGGGATGGACTGCAACAAATCGGGCCTTTCTTTGTCCCAAGTTAGTGGCGGCCCCTATCGGGCTTCGTCAAAGCGACGGAAGAGGGGATAATCAAGTAGATGGATCTGACCCCAGCCCCCGAAACGGCACACCCTTGGGGAGACTCCGCCACCCCGTTCTCCGAAATGGGCGGCCTCGACGAGGTTCGTCTCCTGGTCGAAGAGTTCTACGACATCATCGAGGAGGAGTCACCCTCCCTGCGGGACATGCTTCCCCGGAACACCTCCGGATCGCGCTTGAAGCTCTTCGAGTTTCTCAGCGGTTGGCTGGGCGGACCCCAGCTCTACCAGGAGAAACGTGGTCATCCCCGCCTTCGCATGCGGCATTTCCCCTTCAGCATCGGCGACGAGGAAGCCGACGAATGGATGCGGTGCATGGATAAGGCCATGGCACGACGCGAACTGCCCGAGCAACTGACGAGGTTTCTCCGCGACCGCCTCACCGAAACCGCACTTCACCTGCGGAACCGGCCCGTTTGAGACCATGTGCGGACGCTTTTCGATAACAGGTGACCTCGACTTCTACGCCGAGTACTTCGGGGTCGACCACGTCAAGACCGATCCCCTCACCCCCAGCTGGAACGTGGCACCAACGGACCCCGTCTACGTGGTGGCCCAGCACGACGGCAGACGCTCACTTGGTTCGATGAAATGGGGGTTGGTGCCGCACTGGGCGAAAGAAAAGAAGTCGATTCAGATCAACGCCCGGGTGGAGACAGTTGCCACCACCTCGATGTTCCGCGACTCCTTCGCCCGGAAGCGGTGCTTGATCCCAGCCGACGGCTTCTACGAATGGGAGCCACCGGAGGATGGGCGGACGCCGCACTGGATCTACCGTGCCGATGGCCACCCGATGGTCTTCGCCGGGATCTGGGCTTCACGGCTGGATGAGGAGACCGGACAGTGGGAGCGCACATGTTCGATTCTCACGACCGAGTCAGAAGGGTCGGTGCGGGAGATCCATCACCGGATGCCGGTAGTGCTGGTCCGTGAGGTCTGGGACGCCTGGCTGGATCGGGACATGACCGACTCCGAGTCGGCCCTCGGCCTAATTCAGAGAGTGGACCCGGGCGAGGTGATGAGCCATGAGGTCTCGAAACGGGTGAACTCGGTGAAGAACAACGATCGTGACCTGACAGCCCCGGCCGCTCCGGACACTCTCTTCTAAACCCCGACCCGGGGAATCGTCCGATTAGCCTGCTGCTGTCCTGACAACGATGAGAAACCTCGCGCGCCTGGTGGCGCTTTTCCTGGCGGTGGCCGCGTGCACTCCTGGTGGGGATCCGACGACGCAGCCTTCCGGGGAGACACCCACAACGCCGGCGCCATCTACCCAGCCGGGCCCGCGGGAGTGCGTGCGGCCGACAGCGTCGCCGGCCGCGGTTTCCACGGGGGCAACGGCGGGGGACGCCTTGTTCCTCTCCGGGGAGATCTTCCTTTGCTCTGACGACGTGGTGGTCGTCGGCAGTTCCGACATCAACCAGCTCGCTGCCGGTGCCCAACTTGCCGCAGCCCTGGGAGGACCACTGTTACTTCCCCATCCTCAGCTCGCTGCGGAGATCGGCCGGCTCAAACCACGGCACATCCACATCCTGGGCGATCTCGAGGTGACCCTGCCCCCCGGCGCGGAAGTATCCCGCCACGACATGACCGAAGCTGTCGAAGCAGCCAAATCCGCTCTGGGTGTCGTCACCGAGCTCCGGCTCCCGGCCACCCCTGACGCCTCCACCATCGTCGAAACCGTCAACGCCATCTCCGACGGCGACCGCGTGGTGATCCCCCAGACCGCGCCCGGCGACACCACAGGTGCTCCCGCGCCGACGTTTGATCCCGCGGCGATTGTCACCGGACTCGCAGTGCCGACCGACGCACCCGTGATATGGCTGGTCGATGCCGCCGACCCGGTCGGGATCCTGATGGCCGCCGCAACCGGGCATGCAGTTGGGGCACGGGTGATGGGCATCGACACCGACGACATCCTCGGGTACCCGGAAGTCGGGACGGCCATCGGCGGCGACCGGCCAGCCGAAAGTCTTCGATTCGTCGGTGCGGCGCCGGAGACAAGCGATTGGGAACTTGCTGTGCTCTTGAACGGAAAGCAGCTTCCGGGCGGTGGATACTCCATACTCGGAGACGAGCAGCCGAAGCGCTACGTTGCCTTTTACGGCCATCCCGAGGGCTCGGCGCTCGGCGTGCTCGGGGAACAGGGACCACAAGCGACGCTGGACCGCATGGCGCCCTTCGTCGAGGCTTACGAAGCTGATGGGTATCAGGCGATACCGACCTTTGAGATGATGGCAACGGTGGCGGCAGCGGACATCACCGACGGCGACTACAGCTTCGAGTGGCCGGTTTCGACATACACGGAATGGATCGAGCTCGCCGAACAGCAAGGTGCATATGTCATCCTCGACCTGCAACCGGGTCGCGACGACTTCCTCACCCAGGCACAAGAATATGAGGACCTGCTGCTCCACCCCCATGTCGGCCTGGCCCTCGACCCGGAATGGCGACTCGGGCCCGACGAGATCCATCTCCAGCAGATCGGAAGGGTCGAGGCTGCCGAGGTCAACATGGTGGTCGACTGGCTCGCCGACCTGGTCCGGGACAACGGGCTCCCCCAGAAGATGATCATCGTTCACCAGTTTCGCGAGTTCATGATCCAGGACCGTGAGACCCTGAAGCAGCGCCCGGAATTGCAGATGGTCTTGCAGATGGACGGACAGGGGCCGATCTTCACCAAGGACGAGACCTGGGCGGTCCTGACCAGAGGCACGGAGGACAACCACTGGCGATGGGGTTGGAAGAATTTCTTCGACGAGGACACGCCCACCCCCAGCCCGGAGCACACGATGGGCAAGGAGCCGGTTCCCGTGTTTGTCAGCTACCAGTAGTGTGGCCTCATGACACGATTTGCCTATTTCTGTGGCCATGAGCAGTGGCAGCCCGAAGAATTGGTCGAGCACGCTCGGCTCGCCGAGGAGGCCGGATTCGACATGGTGGTCGTCTCCGAGCATTTCCATCCTTGGGTCGACGATCGGTCGGCCTCCGGCTTCGCCTTCTCGACCATCGGGGCGATGGCAGCTGCCACTTCCAAGATCGAGTTCGCCACAGGCGTCACCACACCGCTCTTTCGGTTCCACCCTGCAGTGGTGGCCCAGGCGGCGGCAACTCTCGACCGGCTGTCGGGAGGACGGTTCACTCTCGGTGTCGGCACCGGGGAGAACATCAATGAGGGGCCTCTCGGTTACGAGTTCCCTGCCTACGCCGAGCGCAACGCCCGGATGCGGGAGGCGCTCGAGATAATGCGCCGCCTCCTCGACGGGGAGAAGCTCACATTCGACGGGGAGTTTTACCGGACCGACAGGGCGAAGCTCTACTCACCTCCCACCGGCCCGGTTCCGATCCTCCTTGCAGCGGGTGGGCCGAAGTCGGCGCAGCTGGCCGGCGAGATGGCCCAAGGAGTGGTGACCTCGGTGAAAGACCCCGCCGAAACCCGGGAGAGGGTTATCGAACCGCTGCAGGCCGCATCGAGCGGGGATCCGATCGTGCTCGCCACGCGCTGGTCACTTTTCGCTTCGAACGACGATGAGGCATGGGAGGCGCTCTACTCCTGGCGCGGATTGCGAGCCCCGGGAAGGCTCGAAGCTGTCGACCCGGCGACACTGCGAGAGCGCGCTGACGAGCTTCCCAGAGACGAGGTACTCGGCCGGTACACCCTGGTGGACAACCCGGCGGCGATCATCGACGCCTACCGGCCCCTGGTCAGCGATCTTGGCGCTGACATCGTCACTTTTCAGATGGCCTCCCTCGATCAACCGGCGCTGATCCGCCTTCTCGGCAGCGAAGTGCTTCCTGCACTCCGTTCAACGGGCTCTTAGGAGTCCGTTGAATAATGCCGTTGTCCAGATTGGCGGCCAGGCGCGCACAGC
>JBBDHT010000068.1:0-2394 GCA_040880765.1 Acidimicrobiia bacterium
CGTCTCATGTCGCCTTGCTCGGTCTTGGCGATGCGACCGACGACGAAATTTGGAGGCATTCGCCATCGTGTCGAAGGACGAAGATTTCCACCAGCGGGCATTGGTGTCCGGGCCCCCGCCAAAAGTGATCTGGGTCCGGTTGGGCAACTGCACGACGAGCGACATCGAGCAGGCGATCCAAGACGGCCACAACACGATCATGGCGTTTCTCGAGGACGAAACCGCGTCCTTCCTCACGCTCGACTGAGGGGTTCAGACGGCCCTGATCGAACACTTGTGCGGTTGAAATGGTTGCAATCGGGTTGCAATCGGGGGTTTTTGGCTGATTTCGAGAACCCCGAAATCACGCGAAACCCCTGGTGGGCGAGGGGGGACTTGAACCCCCACGATCTTGCGATCACAGGAACCTGAATCCTGCGCGTCTGCCAATTCCGCCACTCGCCCGTGGACCCGGAAGCAAAGGGTACCGCTCGAGAGAGCCTTCCGGTAGTCCGCGACAACGCTCCGCAAGCCGTAACCTTGCCCTGGATGAAGGTAGCCCGCAGTCTGGAACGTCGGCTCGAACGCCTCCTCGAGGGCGTCTTCAGCCGTGTCTTCTCCGGACGGCTCCATGCCTCGGAAATCGCGGGCCGGATCGCCCGCGAGGCCGACCTCGCCCGGTTCGAACACGAGTCAGGACCGGGAACGGCGAACAGTTACACCCTCACCTTCAACCCAGGTGACATCGACGGAACCGACTCCGAGCTGGAAGCTTCGCTGACCCGGAGCTTCGCCGAGTACGCCGCCGAAGCCGGACTCCGTCTCGTTGGCCCTCCGCGGGTTGCGATAGTCACCGATGAGAACGTCGTAACCGGACAGTTTCTCTGCCATCCCGAGATCGTTCCCGGCCCCGAACCTGCCTGGGCGCGCCTGGTCGGCGACCAGGGGACCCTGGAGGTGTGTCCGAACCGTGCGATCCTGGGTCGTTCCGACCAAGCCGACGTGAGAATCGCCGTGCCTGAGGTGAGCCGCAGCCACGCCTTACTCTGGCGTTCTGGTGGAACGGCATGGCTCAAAGATCTCGGGTCGGCCAATGGCACCGTCGTCGACGGTCGGAGAGTTGACAGCAGCCAGGTCGAGCTGAGCACAGGCTCGGTACTCCAATTGGCCAATGCCAGATTCCGTTTCGTGAAAGCAGCAGATGCCTGACGTAATCCTGACCTTGCTCCGCATCATCTTCCTCGGTTTGGTCTATCTCTTCGTCTGGCAGGTTGCCCGCGCCATCGGAAGCCACCTCGGAATCTCGCTGAAGAGGGAGCGGCGCGAAGGCCGGCGGCTGCTGATGGTCCGCTCCGACACCCAGCAGGGCCTCGAGGTGGAGGTGACCGACGCCACGGTGCTCGGTCGGTCGGAGGAAGCAGACGTACTGCTCGATGACCCCTACGCTTCTGAGTTCCACATGCGGCTAATTGCACAGGAGAACGGACTGGTCCTCCACGATTTGGGCAGCACCAACGGGACTTACGTCAACGGGCGAAGGGTGACGGCTCCCACAACGCTCCGCCGCGGGGACTCGGTCCAGGTGGGGAAGACGGTCATGGAGGTGAAGTGAGATGATCTGCGCACAACCGGAGACCCTGCAGCTGTGAAATACATCTGGGCGACCGCGACCCATCAGGGGAAGGTGCGAGAGGCGAATGAAGACTCCATCTTCCCGAACAGCGATGGAGAAACCGACGACGAAGTTACTCTGATCGTTGCCGACGGGATGGGCGGTCACGTCGCGGGGGAGGTCGCCTCCCGGCTGGCGATCAACGCCGCCGCCGCGTCCCGGCTGGCTCCGGCCGACAGGGTCGCCGCCGGCAACCGGGCAATCCGGGAAGAGGTCGGCCGCCAGCCCAACCTCGAAGGAATGGGCACCACGATGACTTTGCTCGAGCTCAACTCCGACGCAACTGCCCACTTTGCCCACGTCGGCGACAGCCGCGCCTACCTGCTCCGCAACGGGAATCTCGAGCAGGTGACCAACGATCACACCGTCCTCGCCGAGTACGTAGCCGCCGGAAAGCTCACCCCCGAAGAGGCCGTCAACCACCCGCAACGACACATGATCACGCGTTGTCTCGGGCTCACCCGTTTTGTCAACGTCGACGAGCTCATCATCGACGTCGAACCCGGCGACCGGTTCCTCCTCTGCACCGATGGCCTCAACTCGATGGTCGACGACGAAGCAATCAAACAGGGGCTAGCCGAGCAAACCCCCGACGCCGCCGTGTGGAAGCTCGTCGAAATGGCAAACGCCGCAGGCGGCCAGGACAACATCACCGTGATCGTCGCCGACGCCGTCGGGTAAGAAACTTAATGACCCGCAAAGCCGAGGGCTTCAGCATCGTTCTCGCCTCGGCGCTGGGCGCG
>JBBDHT010000069.1:0-2374 GCA_040880765.1 Acidimicrobiia bacterium
AGCCGAGAACGCAGCGAGTGGTGATGCCTGGTCGTCAAGATGGGTGACATGCATTGTTCAACGGGCTCCCACTAGTGGACAATTGTGCCGATTTCGTCCCCGCGAACAGCCCGAACGATATTGCCTGGTTGTGTCATGTCGAAGACGATGATCGGAACGCCGTGCTCTTTGCACATAGTAACTGCGGTGGTGTCCATCACCCTGAGCTCGCGGGAGATGAAGTCCATGTAGGAGAGAGCATTGATCCGTTCCGCGTCGGGGTTGGTCGCGGGGTCGGAGTCGTATATACCGTCGACCTTGCTTGCCTTGAGCAGGGCGTCGGCGTCCATCTCGATGGCTCGCAGCGCAGCAGTGGTGTCCGTTGTGAAGAACGGGTTCCCCGTGCCGGCAGCAAAGATGACGACCCGCCCTTTTTCGAGATGGCGCATCGCCCGGAGGCGGATGTACGGCTCGGCCAACTCCTGCATCGTGATCGCGCTCTGGACACGGGTGTCGACACCCTGCTTCTCCAGGGCGTCGCGAAGCGCCAGAGCATTGATTACGGTGGCCAGCATCCCCATGTAGTCGGCTGATGCCGGATCCATGCCTTTGGCGGCTGACGAAACACCGCGGAAGATATTCCCCCCGCCGACCACAATTGCGGTCTCAGTCCCGTCGGCAACACCGCTTGCGATCTCCTCGGCCACCCTGATCACGGTGAGCGGGTCTATGCCGTAACCCACTGCGGGATCGGCGAATGCCTCCCCCGATAGCTTGAGGAGCACTCTTCGTCGTGGGCCTTTGGTCAAAATGCCTCTATTCGCCGACCGCTATACGCGACATCCGTCTCACGGATATGTTCTCACCCATCCTGGTCGCAAGTTGGGAAATCATCTCGCCGACCGATCCGTCGAACTTATCACTGTTGACGAACTTCTGGTCGTACAGAACGTTGTCCACGAACCACGACTCGATCTTCCCCTCAACGATCTTTTCGATGACCTGCTCGGGCTTGCCCTCCGCGGCGGCCTGTCGGGCGATCAGGTCGCGCTCCTTGTCGAGAGTTTCGGAGTCGACATCTTCGCGCTGCAACCATCCCGGGTTGCCCCAGCTGATATGCATCGCGACATCGTCGGCTACTCCGCGGAACTCGTCGCTCTTGGCGACGAAGTCGGTCTCGCAGGCCAGTTCTATCATCACCCCTAGAACGGGACGGCCGCTCTGCTCATGAAGATAAGTCCCGATCGTTCCCTCGTTCGCCTCGCGGTCGGCCCGCTTCGCCATCTTGGCCTGGCCGCGCTCTCTGAGGAGCTCGAACGCCTTGTCGAAATCGCCGCCGGCGTCGCTGAGGGCGCTCTTTGCATCCATCATCCCGACTCCCGCGGTCTGCCGCAGCTTCTGGATGTCTTTAGCTGTTACTTCGGACATGTAAATTCTCCTATGAGGCTTCCGCCGCGGCAGCCGCCTTCTTGCCCTTGGCGAAAGCCTCCCGGCCCTCGATGATGGCATCTGCGAGAGCACCCGCGATGAGATCGGAAGCGCGTATCGCGTCGTCGTTGCCTGCGATCACGTACTCGATGTCATCGGGGTCACAGTTGCTGTCGACGAGAGCGATCACCGGGAGGCCGAGTCGGGCAGCCTCTTTGACCGCCGTCTCCTCGACATTGACATCGATAATGAAGACCGCCTCGGGCAGGCTGTCCATCGACGCAACGCCTCCCAGGTTGGCCTCGAGCTTTGCCAACTCGCGACTGAGCTTCAATCGCTCCTTCTTCGTCAGCTCGGCGTTCTCATCGGTTTCTTCCATCTGCCGTAACTCGCGCATGTAGAAAATCCGCTTCTGGATGGTCTGGAAGTTGGTGAGCATCCCACCGAGCCAGCGGTAGTTGACGTACGGGCTGTTCGAGCGGCCGGCGTGCTCGGCTACCGCCGACTGGGCCTGCTTTTTGGTCCCGACGAAGAGGACACTGCCGCCGCGGGCAGCGACCTCGTTGACGAATTTGGTGGCTTCTGCCACCTGATCCACGGTCTGACGCAGATCGATGATGTGGATTCCGTTGCGATCACCATAGATGTATGGGCGCATTTTCGGGTTCCAGCGCCGGGTCTGATGTCCGAAGTGGACGCCAGCCTCCAGCAGCTGTTTCATGGTCACCGTGGGCACGGTTATTTCCTTTCTGGTTTGACTTCCGCCTGCCGGTGTTCCCACTCCGTTGCCGGGTGATCCTCTTTCGGCCATCGCTTGCGCATGGGCCGACCAGGGAGGATGGACAGACGTGCTTAGTGAAAGGAATTGTAGGGCCGGGAGCACCCCTTGGGTAATCCGGCGTTAAGTGACCAACTAGGAGTCCGTTGAATAATGCCGTTGTCCAGATTGGCGGCCAGGCGCGCCAAT
>JBBDHT010000070.1:0-14347 GCA_040880765.1 Acidimicrobiia bacterium
CGGCTGGAGACGCGGTGTTGTACGAGAACGATCTTCCCGACCATTACCCATAGGACTGGAGCCCGAATGTCGAAGACAGCGGTTGTGTTCGGAGGCCCCTCCGACGAGCATGACATCTCCATTCTCACCGGACTTCAGGTGCTTCACGCCCTCGACAACGTGGTGGGGATCTACTGGTCGAAGACGGGGGGCTGGCACCAGGTGGAGCCCGGGCTCGAAGCCGGCGACTTCGTCGATGGTGTCCCTCCCCGCTCCAGGGAGCTGAATTTCTCCGCTGCTCCCGGTGAAGGCTTCCGGGTGAAGAGGAAGCCGCTCGACGCACGCACCGTGTTCATCGCCTGTCACGGAGGCCCGGGTGAAGACGGGACACTCCAGGGGCTTTTCGACCTCGCCGGCCTCCGCTACACTGGTCCAGGCCAGGCGGCATCTGCATTGGGAATGGACAAGCTCGCCTTCGGCTCAGCCATGGCCAGCGCCGGGCTGAAAACCCTGCCCCGGGCCCTCGTCGCGATCGGAGATGAGTCCCGACCTGAATTCGAGGGGCCATATATCGTCAAACCCCGGTTCGGAGGGTCGTCGATCGGTATCGAAGTCGCCGACGACTGGGAAACCGTGCTCGCCTTGAAGAAGAGCTCGTCTTACTTCGACCAGGGAGCTGTTGTCGAGCCATTCCTCGAGTCCAGCCGCGATCTGCAGATTGCGGTGCGCACTTATCCCTCGCTCGAGGTCTCCGCGATCGAAGCGCCCGTCCGCGACGTCGACGGTATCTACTCTTACGACCAGAAGTACCTGGCCTGGGGAGGCGAGGTCAGTTCGGGACGCGAGTTGCCCGCTTCACTCGAGCCTGCGCAGAAGCTGGAAGTTGAGGACACAGCCCGGCGGGTCGCCCGGGCAGCGGGGCTACGGGGTATCGCGCGGATCGATTTCCTAAAGCGTGAAGACGAGCTCTACGTGAATGAGGTCAACACGATCCCAGGGTCGATGTCCACATATCTATGGATCGAGCCCAGGATCGAGCGGGACATCCTGTTTGCAGACATGGTTGCGGAAGCCGAGTCGACCCCGACCAGGGTGTTCTCGGTCGCGGGAAGCGACGGCACCGCCCTGAGGAATGCGGGAACCATCGCGTCGAAGTTGGGTTGAACCGACTGCCATTGGGCCGCCGGCGTCTGGCTTTTAGAGGTGTACCACCGGGCAGGTGAGGGTGCGTGTGATGCCGTCGATGCCCTGGATCTTGGCGACTACCAGCTTGCCCAATGAGTCGACGTCGTCGCTGGTTGCCTTCACGATGACGTCGTAGGGGCCGGTGACGTCGTCGGCCGAGTCGACACCCGGGATCTTCCGGACATCTTCGGCGACGAGTGCGGCTTTGCCGACCTCCGTCTGGATCAAAACGTAAGCCTGGACCAACTTGTTCTCCTATTCGCTATGGGATGGCGACTCTAGTGGTCTGTCGGCCAAATTGGGCGAGCGGAGCTCCGAGTCATCGAGGTCATCTGGCAAGGAGAAGAGCGCAGTCGCAGCCGGGGAGCTGCGGCGAGCACTTCGACGCAGCCAGGGGCCTCGAGGGCCGGAGAAACGCCGTCAGCATTTGGCCGACGGGCCACCTGTGGAGACCACTACTCGATGACGATGGGACTGGTTCCGGCGAGCACGGGTGGGGGTCAGTAGCCGTCCTGGCCCATGCGGAGATTGGATGCGTAGGCGTGATCGTCCTCATCGACTCTGTCGAAAACCAGCCTTTGCCCCTGGCGCAGAGTGCGGAACACCGAACCCTGTAATGACCCGGGGCGGAGGAAGACTTCGCTCTTGTCGTTGTCGGTGACGATGATCCCGACCCCGGTGACAGGGTCGTACACCTTTACGACTCCCTGTGCCACCTGCTCAGGCCTTTTCGACCTTGCCGGCGCGGATGCACGATGTGCAGACGCGGGCACGGCGGGTGTTGGAACCGTGCTTGACACGGATCCGCTGGATATTGGGCAGCCAGCGACGATTGTTGCGCTTGTGCGAGAAGCTGACGGTCTTGCCGTAGCTGGGCTCTTTCCCGCAGACTTCGCAGCGATAAGACATGGTTGAAACTCCTGGAATTGGTCTGGAGGCTAAACGGAAGCGATCTCCGTTGCGACCACGAGAAAGGATAGCGACCTCTGTGTCCAAGTCCTACTCCGCCGTTACCGTGGCACGGTGACGAGAATCACGGAGTCCGGATGGCGACGCTAGCCCGGCTCGCCGGGATCGATGTCTCCGAGGTCAAAGGGCTCGGTGGGCGTCGGGCGGCGACGCTGAGGAAGCACGGTGTGGAAACGGTTGCCGACTTGCTCCACAGTATCCCGCGGCGCTACATCGACCGGAGCAACAAGGAGCTGATCGCCGATGTCGTGGTCGGGGTCGAAGTGACCCTCATCGGCGAGGTGCGCTCGGTCAACATTCGCCGCCCGAAGCGGAAGCTGGTGATGATCGAGGCGATCGTCGCCGACGAATCGGCGGCGATCAAGGCGATCTGGTTCAACCAGACATTCCGCGTAAAACAGCTGCCACCAGGGACTCACGTGGCTCTCTCCGGTGTCGTCGAGTCTTTCCGGGGCAATCTCCAGATGAAAAATCCCGACGTCGACATTCTCGACTCGCCGACCGAGTCGTTGGTGACGGGACGGGTGGTCCCGGTTCACCCCTCGACCAGCGAAGCCAAGCCGGGGGTGATGCGCCGTGCGATGCACAACGCGCTGTTGCGGTCCCGCCCGATCGAAGACCCGGTTCCGCCCCATCTTCTGGACACGCACGAGTTGATGTCCCGCGACGAGGCATTCGCCACCATTCACTTCCCCGAGTCGATGGATCAGGTCCGGCCGGCCCGGACCCGGCTGGTCTACGACGAGTTTTTCAGGCTTTCGATCGCATTCGCATTGCGCAAACGGAGACAGGAGTCCGAGGCGGCGGGCATCGAGCAAAACCCGACCGGCGAGCTGCTCGACGGGTTCGTCGGAGGTCTGCCTTATGAGTTGACCGGAGCCCAGAGGGCAGTTCTCGCCGAGATTCAAGGAGACATGCGTAAGCCACAGCCGATGCACCGGATGCTCCAAGGGGAGGTGGGGTCGGGGAAGACCGTCGTGGCGATCGCTGCGATGCTCTCTGCAATCGAGGGTGGATGGCAGACCGCGATCATGGCCCCCACCGAAGTGCTCGCCGAACAACACTTTCTCGGTGTGGTCGACTTGCTCGCTCAGGCAGGGCTGTCTCCGGATATCATCGGGATGGCCTCCGAGCTGGGCATGGAGAGCCTGTTTGAGACGGAGGGGCCCGCGGTCCACGCTGCCCTCCTCACCGGGTCGAATGCGATTACCAACTACAGCGGCCGGGTGAGCCGCAGCCAATTGCTTCTCGACGTGAAGTCCGGCCAGGTCGATCTGCTGGTGGGAACCCACGCATTGATTCAGGAAGGCGTCGAGTTTGCCCGGCTCGGAGCTGCAGTCGTCGACGAACAGCACAGGTTCGGAGTGTCGCAACGGGTGATGCTCAAGGAGAAAGCCGACAGTGCCGAGCCCGACCTTCTGATCATGACCGCTACCCCGATTCCACGAACCATTGCGATGTCGGTGTATGGCGACCTCGACGTGTCGACAATCGATGAGATGCCACCCGGGCGCACCCCGGTAAGGACCAAGTTGTTACCGCGTTCGGCAGAGCTGACCGCCTGGGGCGTGATCAAAAAAGAGGTGGAAGCAGGCCGCCAGGCGTTTGTGGTGTGTCCTCTGGTCGAGGATTCACCGAAGGTGGAGGCGGTGTCCGCGACAGCCGAGCATGAGCGGATCTCGTCACTGCTTCCCGGGGTCAGGGTGGGTCTGATCCACGGGCAAATGCCATCTCAGGAGAAAGAGGCGTCGATGGCGGCGTTTCGCGATGGCACTATCGATGTGCTGGTTGCCACCACCGTCATCGAGGTTGGTATCGACGTGCCGAACGCGACCGTCATGGTGATCGAAGACGCCGACCGATTCGGCCTCAGCCAACTCCACCAGCTCCGGGGCAGGGTCGGCCGAGGGAAGCACCCGGGGGTATGCATCCTTCTCGCCGACCCGACCACCGACGAGGGTCAGGAGCGAATGACCGCGATGGTCGAGTCGAACGATGGGTTCGAGCTGGCCAACACCGACCTCCGCATCCGGGGGCAGGGGACCGTGTTCGGCACCCGGCAGTCGGGGATGACCGATTTCAAGATCGCAGATGTCCTGGCGGACACCGACCTCCTCTATAAGGCGCGACGGGACGCTTTTGCCCTCGTCGAGACAGATCCTGAACTGCGCGCTCATCCGGAGCTCGCCACCGAGATCAGGGCAATGCTCGGCGATCGCGTCGAGTGGCTCTTCGTGAGCTAGTTGGGAGCCACGATGAGAGTCATTGCCGGCACGGCCAAAGGCCGCAGGTTGGCGGCCCCGGAGACCCGGGACACCCGTCCGGTCACCGATCGGGTCAAGGAAGCCGTGTTCTCCTCCATTGGAGGCTGGGTTGTAGACGCCGACGTGGCCGACCTCTACGCCGGTGCCGGGTCGTTTGGGTTGGAAGCGCTGTCGCGCGGCGCACGTTCGGCGGTGTTCGTAGAGAACGGTGCCCGCGCCCTGACCGCGTTGAAGAAGAACATCGGGGCCGTGGGCCTCGGCGGTGAGGTGTCACCGGTGAAGGTCCGTCAGTTCCTGGAAGCCAATCGGAAGACCTTTCATCTCGTCTTTGTCGACCCGCCCTGGCCTCTGTCAACCGAAGACCTCGAGGCAGACTTTGCCCTGCTCGACCGGTTCCTGGAGGATGAAGCCGAAGTGGTGGCTTCGAGGCGGCATACCGATCGGGTCCCCGTCCCGCCCGAAAATTGGCGGGTTGCCACCGAGAAACGGTACGGAGATACAAGAATCGTCAGATACGAAAAGAAAGCTGAAGCACAATGACAACCGCACTGTGCCCGGGGAGTTTCGACCCTCCGACGCGAGGACACGTCGACGTCGTCGAACGCGCTATCGCTGTATTCGACAGGGTGGTGGTCTCCGTTGTCGACAACCCTTCGAAACAATCTTTGTTCACCACGACCGAGCGGGTGGCGCTGCTCGAGGAGATTTTCGGCGACAGGGTCTCGGTGGTGGCGTTCTCCGGAATGCTCGTCACTCATGCGGCGGATGAGGGGGCCGACGTCGTCGTCAAAGGGCTCCGGTCGATCGACGACTACGAGTATGAGAAGCAGATGTCACAGATGAACCGGCACCTGAGCGGGATGGAGACGGTATACATGTCAACTGCGGCCGAGTTCAGCTTTGTTTCGTCCTCGCTGGTTAAAGAAGTTGCCAAACTGGGTGGCGACGTGACCGATCTGGTGCCCCCCACCGTTGCCAGAGCGTTGAAGGAGCGATTGGAATGACAGACGAAGCAGGAACCGGAAGCGACATTGGCGAAACCGATCCCGATCCGGCTTCCCAACCTGACCTTCAGGATCTCCAGGACACCCTCGACGATTTGATCGTCCATCTCCACGAAGCGAAATCCGTCCCGCTGTCCGGAAATGCGATGGTCGATCGAGAGCAGTTCCTCAGCATGCTGGAAAAGCTCCGCACCGAGTTGCCCGACGAGCTCCGCGCCGCCCGATGGATGGTCAGAGAGCGCGAGGCGTTCATCTCACGGACCAACGAGAAAGCGCGGGAGATCATCGAGAGAGCGCGTGCCGAGGCAGACGAGATGGTCTCGGAATCGAACATCACCAAAGAAGCTGTCGAAGAAGCCAACATCCTCGTTCGCCGGGCTGAAGGCGAAGCGAGAAGGCTTCGTCTCGAGACCGAGGACGAGATCGAGACGAAGCTCCATGAAGCGGAGAACCTGCTGGGCCAGCTCCTCGGTGAGGTCAAACAGGCCCGCAACGAGCTACACCAGGCGCGTCCCAAGCCGCCCGACGTCCCTGTCTGACCATGAGCGGCAATTCGCTGCTGGTGCCAGTTGACAAGCTGGTCGGCTACACGGGCAAGGAGCGTGAGTTCGAAGGTCAGCGGAGGGTGGAGCTGAGGCTGGGCGAATCCCGGGTTGACGGGCCGATGACAGTATCCGGCAGGGTGGTGGGCACGACCGGCGGGGTGAATACACATTTCAAGGCCTCAGCGACCGTCGACCTCGTCTGTAACCGTTGCCTGACCACCTGGTCCGAAGCCGTCACCGTCAATGGTTCGCATCACTTCGGGCTCGAGCCTGACGAAGACGGATATGCCATCGTCGACGGCCACGTCGACATCTCGGGCCCGGCCCAAGATGAGCTCGCCCTGTCACTGCCGGCGCGGCCGCTATGCAAAGAAGATTGCCTGGGACTTTGCCCAACGTGCGGAATCGACTTGAATAAGGGATCCTGTGGCGGTCACGGTGACGATTCGGATTCGCCGTTTGCCGCACTGAAAGACTTATTCGATTCCTGACTATCAAGGAGTGCACCTCATGGCGGTGCCAAAAAAGAAAATGTCGCGCTCGCGTACCCGCCGGCGCAAGGCAGCGTGGAAGGTCGAGAGAGCACCTTCGGTTGCCTGCGAGCAGTGCGGTACACCTAAGCTCCCACATCGCGCCTGCCGCAACTGTGGAACTTACGCAGGCCGCGAAGTCATAGACACCGATTAGGAGCCCGTTGCACAATGCATGTCACCCACATTGACGGCCATGCATCACCACTCGCGGCGTTCTCGGCTCCGCCATTCCGGCCCGAGGAGTGGCGAAACCTCGGCCTTGCGAGTGGCGCGCCTGGCCGCCAATCTGGGCAACGGCATTATCCAACAGACTCCTGAGAGACTTGGCAACGATTGCCCTTGACGCGATGGGGGGCGACAACGCCCCGGTCGAAACCGTTGCCGGAGCAGTCGCTGCATCCGGTCGCGGTGTCGAGGTTGTGCTTGTCGGGGATCGCGAGGCCCTCGAAGCCGAATTGGAAAAGCACCAAACCGGCCTCGACATCGTCCACGCCCCGGAGACGATCGGTATGTCGGACGACCCGGCGAGAGCCTTGCGGGAGAAACCCGAGGCGTCGATAACGGTCGCGGCACGTCTGGTCGCGAGTGGTGCGGCTCGAGGCTTGGTCTCCGCTGGATCCACCGGAGCGGCGATGGCTGCCGCAGCAATTATCATCGGGCGGGTGCCGGGTGTCTCCAGGCCGTCGATTGCCAGCATTTTTCCGACGCCGAACACACCAACGCTGGTGCTCGACTCCGGCGCCAACCCCGAAGTCAACGCCGCCCAGCTCTATCAATTTGCCGTCATGGGCTCGATCGCTTCGGAGGCCCTTCTCGGCGCTAGGAACCCCCGGGTCGGGCTCCTCTCGATCGGCGAGGAGAAGGGCAAGGGCCGGGCAGTGGAGCGGGCCGCCTTCGACCTGCTGGACGCGAGTCACCTCAACTTCGTCGGAAACGTCGAAGGGCGCGATGTGGGCACAGATCGGGTCGACGTGATCGTCACGGACGGCTTCACCGGGAATGTGTTCCTCAAGACCACCGAAGGCACGGCCAGGATGGTTTCGGCATACATCGCCGAAGAAATCGCGGGTCTCTCCGATGCGGCGCGTTCGGAGGCGATGCCCGCCCTGCAGCGGGTGGCCGACAGGCTCGACTACGAGACCTACGGCGGCGCACACCTCCTCGGAGTCGAAGGCGCTGTCGTCATAAGCCACGGCTCGTCGACGCGTCGTTCCATCGCCAACGCCCTGGTGATGGCACGCGACGCCGTTGAGACCGACATCGCGATGCGAATTCGCGAGCAGCTTGCATGAAACCTCTCCCCGAGGTGCTGGGATTCGCTGTTAGTGACCCTGCGTTGCTCGAGCTTGCATTGACCCATCGTTCGGTATCGTCGGAGAACGCCGACCGCTCCGACAACGAGCGGATGGAGTTTCTCGGTGACGCTGTTCTACAGCTCGTCGTGACCGACCGCCTCTATGCCGATTATCCGGAGTTGCCCGAAGGCCAGCTGGCAAAGGTCCGTGCTGCGGTGGTCAGCGGTTCCTCGTTGTCTGAGGCAGCCAAGGCCATCGACCTCGGTTCCTACGTCGAGCTCTCTCCGTCCGAGGAACGCTCCGGTGGGCGGACCAAGGACTCGATTCTCGCCGATGCTCTGGAGGCTGTGATCGGAGCTGTCTATCTCGACTCGGGATTCGCTGCGGCGAAGAAGCTGGTTCTGGATCTTCTCGGTACCCGGATCGAGGAGAAGGCACTCAATCCGGGGGTGAAGGACTACAAGACCCGACTCCAGGAAGTGCTTGCAGCGACCGGAAGGAGGCCTAACTATGAAGTCACGTGGACCGGGCCCGACCACCAGCGGACTTTCTCGGCGGTGATCTCCGTCGAAGGTGAGGTACTCGGTGAAGGTGACGGCAATTCCAAGAAAGCCGCCGAACAGGCCGCCGCGGAGAGCGCCCTGAAGACCCTGATGTGACCCCTCGAGGTCAGCTCAGTCGCTCACCTCGACCAGGAAGGGGCCGTCAGTGCGGGCCCTCAAGTTGAGATACCAGGTGGTTGTTCCCACCGCGATCGCGGCCAGGATGAGACCCTGGCCGACGACTCCGATGGCAAAGGCCAGGCCGAAGGCGAATGACGTCTGGCCTGTCATCAACATCGGAACTGCGATCAGCTGAAACAACTGGCCTGCAGCTCCACCCACGAGACCGACGATCAGAAGAAATCCGACCGTCTCCCAGAAGTGGCCTTTCACCAGCTCGAAGCTCCGTCTCAGGGCCGCCACTGGGCCCTTACCCTCGACTGCGATCACCGGGGTGTACATGGTGAACATGGTTGCAAGCCATAGGCCGGGGATGATGAGCAAGAGTAAGCCACCGATGATGCCAATCGCGGCGAGCACCGTGGCGATGAGCCAGAGAGGGAAGAGCCGGATTGCTGCACCGACTACCGAAGACTCATCGCCAATCGAGTGGGCCCGGACGACAGCGCGGGCGGCCGCCAGGTAGAGGAACCCGTAGACGGCGGTCGATGCCAGCGAGACGAGCAGAAATCCGGAGCCCAGCTGGATCAGCGTGTCGATCACCTCGTCATCGCTCATGAATTCCAAGGCCTCGGGATCGTTCAACACCAAGTCGAATGCTGCGAAGGAGTCGGTTGATTCGAATGCGAGAATCGTGAGGAGGCCCATGGCGACGCTGGCGATGACCGCCGGCCCGAGCAGCGGCCTCCAGACCTTGCCGAGGTT
The DNA here is from genome assembly GCA_040880765.1 of Acidimicrobiia bacterium. Classification (GTDB taxonomy): domain Bacteria; phylum Actinomycetota; class Acidimicrobiia; order Spongiisociales; family ZC4RG35; genus MA-ANB-1. Next base: position 9,202 of record JBBDHT010000070.1, read on the forward strand.
GGTGACGACGTCGCCGAGCGAATCGCCGAAGCTGCGAGGTTGTATCTCCATATCGCCGGTACGGTAGCCCTCCCCGAGGAGCGATATGCCCGAACTACCCGAAGTCGAAATCACACGAAGACATCTCGCCCCGGCGATGACGGGTCGGAGGTTCGATCGGGTGGAGGTCACCCATCCCCGCACGGCGCGCCACAACGGCGGCGACACTTCGATCGTCGAGAACCGTCTTCAAGGGCGAACCGTTGCCGAATTATCCCGTCACGGGAAATTCCTGGTGGCACCACTCGATGCCGGCTTCACGATGGTCTCCCACCTCGGGATGTCGGGCCGCTACACGGTTGGCGACAGCAACGAAACCGTCTTGCCGCACACCCATTTTCGGGCCACGATGGACGATGGTTCGGTGATCTCGTTTATCGATCCTCGCACGTTTGGTTTCGTCGCGGTCTTCGACGAGATCGAGCTGGAGACCACCGGGCTGAGCCGTCTCGGTCCTGACGCCTGGGATTCGCCGCCTACGGCATCCGAGTTGGGTGCCGCTCTGAGAAAGCGGACCGCTCCGATCAAAGCACTCCTCCTCGACCAGGGCCCTCTCGCCGGGCTGGGCAACATCTATGCTGATGAGTCTCTTTTTCGTGCCGGCATCGACCCGAGGACGCCCGGCGGCGAGGTAGATGAGGAGCGTCTTGAACGGTTGCTCGGCTCTATGCGGGATGTTCTCAGTGGAGCGATCGAAAACGGCGGCACGAGTCTCAACGACCTTGCATACCTTCTCCCAGACGGGCGTGCGGGGGAGAACCTGGGCCAGCTCCAGGTGTATGGACGCGATGGTGAGCCGTGCTTTGCCTGCGGAGAGATCATCGACCGGGTGACTATCCGGGCGAGGTCAACCCACTTCTGCCCCCGGTGCCAGCGTGGCTGATCGCGCAATCCATGCCACGGTCACCGGCAGGGTTCAGGGGGTCGGGTACCGGCAGAGCTGTCGCCAGACGGCCCGTTCGATGAATCTGGTCGGGTGGGTGAGAAACCTCGACGACGGTTCGGTCGAGGTGTTCGCCCAGGGTGATTCGGACTCGATCGATCGGCTTGTCGAATGGCTGTGGTCGGGCCCGGGACCGGCCCGCGTGACCGGGGTGGAGTCGGACACGGTGGCGGCGGACAGCACGCTCCGCGACTTCTTCATCCACCCCAACCCCTCGAAACCCCGTTGAAACACTTATCGCTGTTAGCCTGATCGGGTAATCACAGCTGTGTTATTCACCAGGAATCAAATGTGTATCTGAAGTCGCTCAAACTCGTCGGTTTCAAGTCGTTTGCCGACCGGACGCGCCTCGAGCTGCGGCCCGGTGTGACCGTAGTGGTCGGACCCAACGGATCGGGGAAATCGAATGTCGTCGATGCCATCTCCTGGGTGATGGGCACGCAATCGACCAAGGCTCTGCGGACTTCGAAGATGGAAGACGTTGTCTTTGCGGGAACGGCGACCCGTCCGGCATTGAATCGCGCGGAAGCGACAGTCGTGATCGACAACGCCGACCGCGCCCTCGACCTCGATCTCGACGAGGTGGCCATCACCCGTCGCCTCTACCGGGACGGATCGTCGGACTATGAGCTCAACGGCATCTCCTGTCGTCTGCTCGACATCGAGGAGTTGCTCTCCGATTCGGGTGTGGGCAGGCACCAGCACGTCATAATCGGTCAGGGCCAGGTGGAGCGGGTGCTCAACGCATCGCCCGAGGATCACCGGGCGGTGATCGAGGAGGCCGCCGGGATCCTCAAGCACCGCAAGCGCAAGGAGAAGGCGGAGCGCCGTCTCGAACGCACCGATGAGGACGTTGTCAGGCTCCAGGACCTCCTCGGGGAGATAACCCGCCAGATGCGGCCGTTGAAGCGCCAGGCGAAAGCGGCGGAGAGCTACCAGGGTATCAAAGACGAAGTCACCGCCCTGACCCTCTATCTCTCCGGCCGGAAACTCGACGAAATTGTCTCAGCCACTAAGCAGGCTGTTGAGGACCAGGCGAGATTGAGGTCCGACATCGAGGCCTACTCCGCCGACATCAGCTCACTTTCCGCCCGGGTCGAAGAGTATTCGGGCGTGGCAGGAGATCTCAGCACACGGCTGGAGAGAGACAGCGCCGCGGCAGCGGTCCTGGAGACGACGTCGGAGCGGCTTCGTCGCATTGCAGCGATCGCCCATGAGCGAAAACGCGCGCTGTCGGGCCGGAGGGAGGCCACCGCCGAAAGGCAGGCCGACCTCGCCCGGGAACGGGAGGCATTGCTCAACGAGCTGCAGGAGATCGCTTCGAGTCACTCCGAGGCCATCTCCGCAGCCGAGATCGCCGAGGAGAGGTTCCGCAACCTCGAGGCCGAACAGGAGTCGATAGCTACCCAGAACGCCCTCTCTCCCGAAGGAGCGCTAGCCGCTGTGCGCGGTGAGCTCAGCGCCATCGAATCGGCGTCGTTGCGTGACGAGAGAGAGTTGAAAGCGATCCGGAACAGGATCGACGTGGTCAACTCCCACCAGCGAGATGAGATCGACGAAGTCGAGAAGATCAACCAGGAGATTCTCGTCCTCGACTCCGAGATCGGGGAGCTTCAGAAGAGCTATGACCGGGATCGCGACCGGCGCATTGCCGACCAGGACGCATGGACCGCCGCCGAGGAGCGTTTCTCCGAAGCACGTCTTGTCGCCGCCGGCGAAGAAGCCCGGGTCGAGGCGATCAGGGGAGCTGTCGCCGGCCAGGTCGACGACGATGCCAGGAAACGGGTCGAAGCGAGCACCGGCGCTATCGGATCACTGATCAGTTGCCTCGACGTCCCGGAAGGACTGGAGCCTGCAATCGAATCAGCCCTGGGGACCTGGGCCGGAGCGGTTGCGTTCGAAGGTGTCGGACCGCTTCAGGATTCAGTCGAGGGGATCAAGGCTGGAGGCATGGGCGGCGTGCCCGTGGTCGCCGCCGTCTCACCCGGATCGACGCCGGCCCCCGAAATTGCCGAGGCTCTCGGGGTGGATGCCCTGGTCGACCGGTTAGGCCCGAAGGCGCACCGGGACCTCGCCTCGAGACTTCTCGGTGACGTCCTGTTGGTGGAAGGCTGGACAACCGCCTGGCGACTGATTGCGAAGAACCCCGCTTTGCGTGCGGTCACTCCTGAAGGCGACTTGATCAGCGTCTCGGGGATCCGGATCGCTCATCCCGATGGCGCCGGCGTGGCGATGCTCGAGGCGGCTGAGGTCGCTCTGGAGAGGGCCCGCACGGAGCTCTCCCGGACCGAGTCGCAACACACCTCGGCGAAGAGGGATTTCGAGAAGTCGCGGGAGATCGAGAGGGAGAGCCTCGAGGCGCTGGAAGGGCTCGAGGCGCGTCTCGCTGGATGCACCGAAGCCATGGGACGTTTGAAGAAGTCGGTCGAGACTCTCGGCCACGAAAAGGAACGCCTCGACGACAGGATCACCTCGATCCGGGAAATCGAGGAGCAGAGGTCGGAGCAGGCGACACAGCTTCGCCGGCGTCTCACCGCCCTCGAAGGCGAGGAAGCCGAACGGATGAAGGCCTGGGAGGAGCTCGAGTCACGACGGGTCGCGATAGCAGCCGAACGCGAGGTCGCCCGGTCGGTGTGGCAGCAAGCATCCGAACGTCTCCGGGCAATCGATGAGCGTAAAGGCCTCCACGACGAGCGGATCAAACGGATCGACGCCGAATTGGGACGGCTCGATATCGACGGGGCCGCCCCGGTATCGACCTCGACGCTGTCGTTTGTCGAGGAGCGTGCCCGCACCGCTGTCGACCAACTCCACCGCCGTCTTCTGGAATTGAGACAGCGACAGGCCGAGCTGCGCGATTCGAACCGGGAGGTACTCGAAAACCTGGAGAGCGCCCGAAGCGAGTACGAGCTGACACGGACGAGGCTCGACACCGCCCGCGAGACGCTCTCCAAGCTCGACGTGCGCCTGACGGAGCTCCGGTTGGAGAAGGAGAGCATTGCCGAGCGTCTCCGCCGTGATGCCGATAGCACGCCGGATGCCGCCCTCGAAGCCCGTCGGCCCGATCTCGACGAGTCGATCGACCTCGATGCCAGGCTGGAGTCGAGGCTCGCTGAGTTGAGCCGCCTCGGCCCTGTGAATCCGCTCGCCGCCAAGGAGTACGGAGAATTGAAGGAGCGCCACGACTTCCTCAGTGACCAGATGGCTGATGTCGAGTCGTCCCGCGCCGAACTGCGCAAGGTCATCAGTGCCTTGGATGAGGAGATCGAATCCAGATTCGATACCGCGTACACCGAAGTGGCCGGCGCATTCCAGAAATACTTCTCGATCCTGTTCCCGGGAGGGAAAGGGCGGATCCGACTGGTCGACGCCGACGATTCCACATCCGGCCTCGAGATCCAGGCGCAACCTCTCGGAAAGAAAGTCTCGCACCTGAGCCTGCTCTCCGGTGGGGAGAAGAGCCTTGCGGCACTCGCTTTCCTTTTCGCCGTTTTCGAGGCGCGGCCCAGCCCGTTTTATGTCCTCGACGAGGTGGAGGCCGCACTCGACGATTCCAACCTGCGCCGCTTCCTCAAGATCGTCGACGAGTTCCGCCAGCAGGCCCAGCTCGTGATCATCACCCACCAGCAGCAGACTATGGAGGCTGCAGACGTCCTCTACGGGGTCACCATGGAGCCCGGTGGGTCGTCCAAGGTGGTCCGCAAGGTGATGTCAGAGGTGGAAGCCTCCCAGGTCGCTTAGCCTCTTCGAAATGGATCCTGTATACCTGATCATCGGCGTCGTAGTCGTGTTGCTGGTTGTCATCGGCTTCCTGTTCTGGAAGCGGGGCGAGTCCGACGACACCGTGGCAGTTGCTCGCCGGCCGAAGTCACGGATCAGCGGTCTTGGAGCTTCCCTGCGGAGCGCATGGGGGAGTGGGGTCGGCAGAGGGGATTGGGACTCGATCGAAGAGGTGCTGTTGAGCGCCGATGTCGGGGTGGCGGCAACAACCGACGTCGTCGAAAGTGTCCGCAAACAGAACCCCGAAACGTACGAAACTGCCATCGAGCTTCTCGGCAAAGGGCTGAAAAGCCAGTTCGAAGTGGCCGACCGATCGCTGAACCTCGACGGCAACCCAGCCGTGATCCTTGTGGTGGGCGTCAACGGTGCGGGCAAGACCACAAC
>JBBDHT010000071.1:0-10801 GCA_040880765.1 Acidimicrobiia bacterium
AAATCCCCGGCTTGCGCCTGGCACGTTCAGATGAGAAGTTTCGTTCACGCAGAGTGGTTTGGGAAGGACCCTTGTCAACCTCTCCGTAGTGACTAGTCCAAGACCTGAGAGCGTCAGCTCTCAGGTCGTCTCTCCAGTTAGAGGGTATGTCCGGGTCGCAGGCTGGCGCCGATGGTGGTTGAATGCGACTGTCATTCAAACCAGGAGGATATGTGACAACACCGGAATTTCCCGCCGAGCAGCCCGCAGGCACGCCTGCCAATCTCGCCGATTGGGGGACCAGGGCGGTCGGATATCTAATTGACTACTTACCGATATTCGTGCTTTACCTTTTGACGTTCGTCATCTCGCGGGTGTCGTCGACGCTCGGTTTCTTGCTCAACCTGGTCGTATGGATCGCTGGTCTTGGCTACTTTCTGTACCTGGGCCATCTCGATGGCACCACCGGCCAGACACCCGGAAAGCAGGTTCAGGGAATACGAGTGGTGAATGGTGCGGGAGAGTTGATCGGAAGTGGATCAGGGATCGCCCGTAAACTGGCGCATATCATCGACAGCGCGGTTTGCCTGGTCGGTTGGTTCCTTCCGCTGTTCGACGAGAAGCGGCAGACGATCGCTGACAAGATCATGACCACCTACGTGGTCACCGGCGTAGATAAGAAGCCCTTCGGCGTAGACCTCTATATGCCCAAGAGTTAAGAGCGAAGCTCTTAACTCGTCTCTCCCCCAAAAGACGAAGTCGCTTGGGGGAGATGTCGTGGTGGAGCCACGACAGAGGGGGTCTGAGACCTGTCGCCCGGTGGTTAGCGAAGCTCTTCCTCGCAGACACAGCGATATTTTCAGGCAGAGGCAGGTTGCGTCTCTTTCTCGCGAGATGATGAGGCGCGTGGTTGAATGCGTCGAAACCACAGGGAGGAAAATGTGACAGATTCAGGCTCTCCTGCCAATCAAAACGCACCGTCGGCTGGTGGCTCGGGGTTCTTCGCGGCACTCTTCGATCTCGATTTCAAAGAGTTCGTGGCCCTCAAGTTCATCAAGGTGATCTATGTGATCGCAATCGTCTTTGTCGGCCTTGCCGGAGTCGGGCTCTTTTTGGTCAGTGTGGCCAGCAACGAGTATCTCACTGCAATTCTCGCCCTGGTATTCCTGCTGTTCTACTTGATCGCGATCAGGGTGTGGCTCGAAGTGATCGCCGTGTTATTCAGGATCGGCGACAACACGAGCGCGATAAGAGCGAAACTCGAGCAGTCGTAGAACCCACCTACTCAGGCTGGATTCGACTCCAGCTCGGCGAGCATTTTGGCAATCCGTCCGGTACAAGTCTCCATATCGGCGGGCGGGATCAGCTGGACCAACTCGTCGGCGGTCCGGCTCAGAGCGTGTGCCGCGGCTGACTCCGGGTTGGATATGACCACGGGCTGCCCGGTATCGCCGCCAGGAACGACATGGGGGTCGAGGGGGATCTGGGAGATCAAACGAACCCCCAGGTCTGCGGCCAGACGGTCACCGCCTCCCTCACCGAAGAGGGCATGGTGTTGTCCGCATTCGCAGTCGAACCCGGACATGTTCTCGATGACCCCGACGATGGGCATATGCGACCGCCTCGCCATGTCAGCAACCCGTATTGCCACCTTCTGCGCCGCGAGCTGGGGCGTGGTGACAACAGCCATCTCGGCCTGGGGGAGCATGCGGCTCAGTGCCATCTGGACGTCGCCGGTGCCTGGGGGCAGGTCGACGATCAGGTAGTCGAGCTCACCCCATTCGACCTGCTGAAGGAACTGCTCCAGGGCCTTGGAGAGCATCAGACCCCGCCACATCAATGCGGTTTCTTCGGTTTCGATGATCAAACCCGTCGAGACGACCTTGACTCCGTGTGCGATCGCAGGCTGGATCAACTTGGTCGACTCGGTGGCTTCGAGCCTCTCTTCGATACCGAGCATCCGCGGAACGGAAAACCCCCAGATGTCGGCGTCGAGCAGACCGACCCGAAAACCCTCTTTGGCCAGAGATACCGCCACATTGACCGAGATCGAAGACTTTCCCACTCCGCCTTTACCCGAGCCGATGGCGATAACACGGGTGGTCGCAGACACCTGGGTCGGCTCGGCGTTCTCTCGTGCCTGGCGGCGTGCCGTCGACATCAGGTTGGCGCGCTGCTTCTTGGTCATGGCGGTGGTCCGGACCTCCACCTGTTCCACTCCGGGAAGGCTGGCGACGCGGCGATTGGTGTCGTTTTCGATCTGGTTGCGCAACGGGCATTCGGCGATCGTGAGCGCCAGACCGATCTCGACGGATGTTCCGTCGATCTTGACGTCACTGATCATTCCCAGTTCGACCACGTTTCCGCCGAGTTCAGGGTCGCGGACCCCTTCTAGGGCTTTGAGGACATCGTCTCGTGTGACCACAATGTCAGGGTAATTGGAAGGCTGCAACTAACTCTGTGGTTGGATAAGGTGAAGGTCAGGTACAATAGGCAGGGCATATGACACAAGTTCTCAGCATCAAGTCGAACAAGCCGCAGAAGGTCGTGAATGTCACAGACACCGCAGCGGCCAAGATCGGTGAGCTGATCACCGCCGAAGGAGACGCCAGCCTCGCCCTGAGGATGGCCGTCCGCCCCGGGGGTTGTTCGGGTTTCTCCTACGAGATGTACTTCGACAGCGAGATCGATGACGCCGACTTCGTCGAGGAGCACGGCGGCATCAAGGTTATCGTCGACCCGCAGAGCGCCGAGATGGTCAAGGGTTCCACCCTCGACTACAAAGACGGCCTGATGGGGGCTGGGTTCGCCATCGAGAACCCCAACACCACCCGCTCCTGCGGCTGCGGCAACTCTTTCTCGTAACCGACTCGAAGAAGCTTCATCGCTGACGGCCCCGGCCGTCCGCATGCCCCTGCCGGTGCTTCGCATCTTGTCGGTACAATCGGCGATGCACAAAGCTAGGAGTATTCGTTGCCCAAAACAATTCCCGACACCCCATCTGCCCCCACCCCGCTGGCGCCGTATTCGGTCGCAGCGGAAGCCAATGGGTTCGTTTTCCTCTCCGGACAGGTAGCCCTCGATCCCACGTCGGGTGAGCGTGAGCCGGATGATGTCGGAGATCAGGCCCACCGGGTGATGAAAAACATCGGGCTGGTGCTCGGTGACCTCGGACTTTCGTATCCGGACATCGTCAAGACCACGATCTTCCTCGCCGACATCGCCGATTTCCCGACAGTCAATGAGGTCTACGCCGGGTACTTCGAAGATGCACCGCCAGCCCGGTCGACCGTGCAGGCAGGTGCTCTCCCCGGCGGGTTCATGGTCGAGATCGAAGTAGTGGCAGCACGATGAGCTTCACAAAGGAACAAGTATTCGAGTCCCTTGGTCTCGCCGAGCACAATTCAGGTGTCTACGCCGGTGGTTGGCTCGAGGCGACGGGGGAGTCGATCGAAGTAGTCAACCCATCTTCGGGTCAGGTGCTCGCAACCGTGCAGATGGCTTCTGTCGCCGATTACGACAAGGCTGTGGCCAACTCCGTGGAGACCTTCGAAAGGTGGCGGCTGCTTCCGGCGCCGAAACGGGGTGAGTACATCCGGTTGCTCGGAGAAGCGCTACGTGAGAACGTCGAGGCGCTCGGTGCGTTGGTCAGTCTCGAAGTGGGCAAAATCCTTCCCGAGGGGATCGGTGAGGTACAGGAGATGATCGACATCTGCGACTTCGCCGTCGGCCAGAGTCGCCAGCTCTACGGAAAGACCATGGCCACCGAGCGTCCCAACCACCGCATGTACGAGCACTGGCACCCCCTGGGCCCGGTCGGCGTGATCTCGGCCTTCAACTTCCCGGTGGCGGTCTGGTCGTGGAACGCCGCGATCGCTGCGGTCTGTGGCGACACGTTGGTATGGAAGCCTTCGGAGCGGACCCCGCTGACCTCGATCGCGGTCACCAAGATCGCCGCCAGGGTGATGGAGGGCTCCGGGTTCGAAGGTGTGTTCAACCTGGCTGTCGGCGATGGCAAGACAGTGGGTAACGCGATGAACAACGATTCCAGGCTACCTCTCATCTCTGCAACCGGTTCTTGCAACATGGGCCGTATCGTCGGTCCTGCAGTTGCCTCGCGGATGGGCCGGACCATCCTCGAGCTGGGCGGTAACAACGCCGCGATCGTCATGGACGATGCCGATCTCGATCTTGCCGTCCGAGCAACAGTTTTCTCCGCGGTGGGGACATCGGGTCAGCGCTGCACCACTCTGCGCCGGCTCCTGGTCCACAAGGCTGTGGCCGACAAGATGGTGTCCCGGTTGGTGGAGGTCTACCAGCAGGTGCCTATCGGCGACCCACTCGAGGACGGTGTCCTCATGGGGCCGGTGGTAGGCGAGGGGGCGATCGAGCAAATGATGAACGCGCTCGACATCGCACGTGACCAGGGGGCGAACATCGTCACCGGCGGTAACCGGATCGACCGGCCCGGCTACTTCGTCGAACCGACCATCGCCCTGGTGTCCAAGGAGGCTCCGATCACCCGTGAGGAGACCTTCGCCCCGATCCTATGGGTGATCGAATTCGAGACCCTCGAAGAGGCAATCGAGATCCAGAACGGGGTAACCCAGGGTCTGTCGTCTGCGATCTTCACCGAGTCGGTCAAGAACGCCGAGAAGTTTCTCAGCGCCTCTGGCTCCGACTGTGGTATCGCCAATGTCAACATCGGCACCTCAGGAGCAGAGATCGGGGGTGCTTTCGGCGGAGAGAAGGAGACCGGAGGCGGCCGCGAAGCCGGCTCCGATTCCTGGAAGGCGTATATGCGCCGCCAGACCACCACCATCAATTGGGGCGACGACCTCCCCCTGGCCCAGGGCATCGAATTCGGGTAGAGGTACCTTCACACGGCAGAGGTCGCAGGTTCGATCCCTGTCGCGCCCACGCACCGGAATCTGTAGCGGCTATTGGGTTTCTTAGATCAACCCCTTCCTCGTTCCTGTCGCGACCTTGCTAGAGGTGTACGCGTGCGGGTTGGTCAGCGTGGTCGGTAGATGTCTGCCCGATGGTCGATGTAGATGACTTGGACTGTCCGGCTCGCTTGGTTGATCTCGTAGACGATGCGATACGCCCCAACCCTTGCGGAGTGAAGTCCGGTTAGGTCACCTCGTAGTGGTTTGCCGACCCGGTGCGGGTTCTCGAGTAGCGGACCCACGAGGTAGTCCAAGACCGCGAGGGCAACCTTTGCAGGGAGTCGATCAATGGCTCTGCGTGCGGGCCCGGCGACAACCAGATCCCAAGGCGCTTCTGTCACGATTCCAAGGCGCTTCTGTCACGCTGTCTCGGAGCGGAGCTGGATACGGAGTGCTTCTATCTCGTCCTTGGTGACAACGTCGCCGCTGGCGATTGCCGCCCGACCTTGCTCGATCTCGCGCATGGCCGCCGGGTCCGAGAGGATCGCCAGTGTCTCTTCGATGGCCTCCAGATCGTCTGTGCTGAGCACTACGGCGACCGGGCGCCCGTTTCGGGTGACGGTGACTCGCTCCTGGGTGGTGACGATCTCGTCGACGACCTCAGACAACTTGGCCTTGACCTCGGAGAGTGAAAGCGTTCTTGACATGACCATAATTATAGTCTGTTTATGGTTCTGGTCGATTCACTTGCCCTAACCGCTTCCACATCGCGTGAACAAGCGGATGTGGGTCGACGCGGAGCAAGGTGACGCTTTGAGTTCAAGAAGTGGCCTTGAGCGGAGGTTCTTGCGACACTGCCCCTCCAGCAGGCCGCACCGATTATGAATCGGGGTCGCAGCGCCGCCACCAGATAGAAAAGTACATAGTCTGTTGACCATGGCTGGGACCCTCGACCGCCTCTACTCCACCCTCGTCGAAGACGAAGACGACCACGGGTGCCGCGAGCTGCCCGAGTCGTCATGTCGGGTGGTGCCAGGAAACGCTGTCCGCTTGGTTGCTGGGTTCACCCTGCAGAAGCTGGGCGACAGGATCGCCGACCCGAAGACCGTACTCGCGTGGATGCTCACATCGCTGGGAGCACCCGGCTTCGTCATCGCGATGCTGGTGCCGATCCGCGAGTCGGGCGCCCTACTTCCTCAGGCCGCCCTGGTCCCGATCGTACGCAGATTCGGGCTGCGCAGCCGTGTGTGGGCCGGCGGAGCGGTGGGCCAGAGCGTCGCTATCGCCGGCATCGGGTTTGCCGGCGCCACGCTCACCGGACTCGGGGCGGGAATTGCCACATTGGTCGCTCTCGCCGGCTTCTCCCTTGCGAGAGCCGTCAGCTCGATCACCGCCAAGGACGTGATTGGAAAGACCATCCCGCGTGGAAACCGTGGCTCTGTGACCGGGATAGCCGCCTCGGCTGCCGGCCTTGTGGCGATTGGCGCAGGAGTGGTCATTGCCATCACCGCTCAGGACGCCGATGCATCCCTCCTGGCCCTCATTGTTGGCATGGCCTCCCTTCTCTGGCTGGGCGCAGCCGGTGTGTTTCTCACCGTCGATGAGGTGCCCTCGTCGGCGGAGGAGACCGACCCTGCAGCGTCGATCAAGGAGTCGATGTCCCTGTCGCGGGACGATGCGCCGTTCCGTCGATTCATAGTGGCTCGCATTCTTCTGTTGGTGACGGCCCTCAGCCCTCCTTTTGTGGTCTCCCTGTCGGCCGCGGTGAGTGAGAGTTCTATCTCGGGCGTTGGGCCGTTTGTGGTGGCGACCGGAGTCGCCGGCTTGCTCGGCTCGCCGGTATGGGGGCGGCTAGCCGACCAGTCGTCGAGGCTTGTGATGGCAGCGGCCGCTGGTGCCGGAGGGATGATCGTGTTGGGCTATTTGAGCCTTCGCTGGATCGGGTTCGACTCGACGGCATGGCTCGGGCCCGCCGCATACCTTCTACTGGCGGTAGCTCATGCCGGGGCGAGGATGGGACGCAAGACGTATGTCGTCGATTTGGGTCGAGGGGAGACGCGAACTCGCTATGTCGCCGTGTCCAACACCATTATCGGAGTCGTTCTATTGGCGGTAGGTCTCATCGGTGCTGCCTTGGCACAGATAGGCGCCGAGTGGAGCCTCCTGGGCCTTGCGGTGACAGGTCTCGCCGGTTCGGTGATGGCTCTGGGCCTACCCGAGATCCACGATTGATTCGACCACATCCGTGAAGAACTCGAACCTGGCAAGCGTTCAGCTTGGGTCGTGATACCGACGCCCACCTATCTGCTCGGCCCTTTCACGCGCGCCGAGTCTCTGACATACCGTGGATTGGGTTGGTCGGGGCGTGTTCCACCGGCGCCGCTTCCTCTTGCCCTGGCGCCAACTTCCCCGGCGCCGACGAAGACGAACGACCGGATCTCAAACCGTGCCTAAGTTTCGAAGGGAACCGGCATCATTTCGTAGATGTCGATGGCGAAGTTGCCGGCGCCCTCGCTGAGAAAGGGGTGGCCATCGGTCAGCGACTCTGCACCCGACAGGTCCCCTGCCTCGACTATCGAATAGCCGCTGAGGGATAGCGGCGTGCCTGACGATCCGTCGTCGACCACCGAGGTGCCGGGCCCGAACGGAGTGCCGATGTCGACAAGAGCCGGCCCGGCTTTCTCCATCCAGGATGCCCACTTTGCCAGCACTTCGGCACCCTGTTCCTTGGTCATCTCCGACATATCCGTGGCTTCGCCCTTGTAGATCATGATGTATTTCGGCATTTGCTTCCTTCCCTCTTTCGAGCTGGTTTAGTCTGAACTATATCTCGTGTTTCGAAGTATTTCAACTATGGCTAAAATAGGTAACATGGACGCACTCCAGGTCATAGCCGAACCGAGGCGACGCCAGATCCTCGCCCTCGTCTGGGACCGTGAGCTTCCCGCCGCTGACATCGCGGCACATTTCGATGTGACTTTTGGCGCGGTCTCCCAGCATCTCGCTGTCCTCCGTGAGGCCGAGTTCGTCACCGTCCGCAAGGAAGGCAACCGGCGCTTCTACCGGGCGGACCAGGGCTCGCTTGGCCCATTCAAGGAGGTGCTCGAGACGATGTGGGGCGACACGCTCCAGAAGCTGGCCGACTCCATCGAGGCCGGAGAAGCAGGCGAAGAATGACCGAGATCGTGCTCGAACAGCGTATCGCCGCTCCGCCTTCGACGGTTTACCGCTATCTGACCGAGTCAGACAGGTGGAAGCTCTGGCAGGGGGTGAACGCCCACCTCGACCCTCGAATAGGCGGGATCTTCTCGATGTCGATGGGTAATGGGATGACAGCTCGCGGTCAGTTCGTCGAGCTTGTACCCGGTGAGCGGGTGGTTTTCACCTGGGGATGGGTGGACCACCCGGGTATCCCGCCGGGGTCGACAACCGTCGAGATCACTCTCAATCCCGATGGCGAGGGGACATTGCTGACATTGACCCACCGCTCGGTCCCCGACGATGAGGCGCCGCTGCAGCGGCTGGGCTGGGGGCACTATCTCCCCAGGCTGGCTATGGCTGCGTCCGGGCAAGAACCCGGCCCCGACCTCGGGCCGGCCTAGGCCGACTGGACCCGCTCGTTGGCCGCTACTCCGAGCGCCGGGATGCTACGAGGGCGCCGATGAGGAAGCCGGCTGCACCTGAAAGGGCGATCACCAGCACCATCGGCGCCTGGGTCTCGGTGAAGACCCAGTCGACTCCGACGGTGTGCGAATTGGCCACGGCGAAGGCGACGATCAGAGCCAGAAGCACCACGACCGAGACGACCCGGAGTGTCTGGCTCCGGCGGACCTTGTGCTCCTGTTCCACCTGCTCGCGGCCTCTCCTTGAGGCGATAGCAATGACGAGACCGATGAGAGCCAGTGCGCCGGCGCCGATCAGCAGCCATGTCGAGGTGTCCAGGTCGGGCATTGTCGTCTCCTCTACGGTCTTCTTCCGCCAATAGCGCGACGGCTGAGGACAATCTAGTGGTCTATCGCGAACGTCCTGCCAGCAGACTCATGAGATACGCCACCAGGCGTTAGATCTCATGTTGGATGTGCGCCCAGGCGACGGTTGCCACTTTGACGATCGCACCCGGAAAATGGCTGAGACTGCCCCACTCGGGTGCCTTGTCCTGAGATGTACTACGGCCCTGGACCGGTGCTTTCGAATTCGACCAGGTGGAAGGTGATGCAAGCGCGATCGTCTTCGTACCCACAGAGCCGGTAGACGTCGGGTGAGGCATCGAGAGGCATTCGCACCAGGATCAAGCTGTCGTCCACATCCTGACAGGGCGGATTGTCCTGAGGTTCTTGCCAGTTTCCATTGGTGGTCTGGGTCAGGGTGTGGGTCTGTCCGATGACAATCCACCCGAAGAGCCCCCATCGCTCCAACTGGAGGCAGGGCCCACCCAGGCGCCGGAAGTTGGCTGTCCGCTCCTCATCGGGGTCGGGGCCGGTCGTGATCGTGACGGTGAGAAGGGCGGCAACGGCAATCGCCACGCCGGCCATAACCTTGTATCGGGGGAGGCGCGGACTCATCTAGGCCATACTTTCCTTGCCAGCGATCACATATGATTGCTGGTGCATTAGGAACGGGGTTTACAGGGCCTGCAGTGCCTTGTCGAGGTCGGCGGTCAGGTCTTCGAGGTCTTCGAGGCCGACGGAAAGACGGACCAGGCCGTCGGTGATGCCGGCGGCAACTCGTTCCTCGTATGGGATGGCGGCGTGGGTCATCGTGGCCGGGTGGGTGACCAGCGACTCAACCGAGCCGAGGTTCTCTGCGAGCGACCACAGCTCAACCGAATCCATGAGTTTCTTGCCGGCATCGACCCCTCCGGACACTTCGAAGCAGACCATCGCTCCGAACCCCGACGCCTGGGTCTTCGCCAGTGCGTGCTGGGGATGGTCCTCGAGTCCCGGGTAATTCACGTATTCGACTTTGGGATGATCCTGGAGCCAGCGGGCTATTGCCCCGGCGCTGGCCGACTGGCGGTCCATCCG
The DNA here is from genome assembly GCA_040880765.1 of Acidimicrobiia bacterium. Lineage (GTDB taxonomy): Bacteria > Actinomycetota > Acidimicrobiia > Spongiisociales > ZC4RG35 > MA-ANB-1. Next base: position 9,893 of record JBBDHT010000071.1, read on the forward strand.
CTCACTGAGGGTCTTGCTCCCCTGCAGGGTGAGCCAGGCAACCATCGGCGACATCACCAACCCCGACGAGATGCGGGCAAAAGCGATCTTCTCCTGGAGGGCGGCGTCATTGACCACAACCGCGCCACCCAGAGTCGCGTTGTGCCCGTCGAGGAACTTCGTGGTCGAGTGCACGATGACATCGGCGCCGAGCTCGAATGGTCTCTGGAAGTAGGGGGTGAGAAAGGTGTTGTCGGTCACGTGGAGGACACCAGCCCTGCCGCAGATGGCCGAAACCGCCTGCAGGTCGGTGAGCTTCAGGGTGGGATTTGCCGGTGTCTCGGTGAAGATCATCCTGGTGGTGTCCCTGACCGCGCCTTCGAGGGCATCGAGGTTCGCCGCGTCGACGAAGCTGACCTCGACCCCGAATTTGCGGAGGAACTGATCGGCGAAGCGGTAAGTGCCGCCATAGACGACATCGGCGATGATGATGTGGTCACCCGCCTCCAACAGAGCCAGGAACACTGCCACCGTCGCTGCCATTCCCGACCCGTAAGCGGTCGTGTCCAAGCCGCCTTCAAGGGCGGTTAGCTTGTTCTCGAAGGCCCTGACGGTCGGGTTCCCTGCCCGTGCGTAGCTGTAGCCCTTGGCCATGTACTCATCGACTGACTCCTGGACGAAGGTCGTCGACTGGTGGATCGGGGTGAGGATGGCGCCTGTGGTCGGGTCCGGCTCGACCCCGGCGTGGACTTGTTTGGTACGGAAACCCATAAGTCGATTCTATGCGGTGCCGCCGACTGTGCTCGTAGGTCCGGCCGCCAGTCTCTCCCGCCCACGAACGTGCGGCGACCCGGCGGCCAAACCCGGGCGGGCCGTGACCGTTCTGTGTCGCTTTCGCACACCCCGTCATTTCCTCGATCGACACAGAAC
>JBBDHT010000071.1:10901-37956 GCA_040880765.1 Acidimicrobiia bacterium
TGACCGTTCTGTGTCGCTTTCGCACACCCCGTCATTTCCTCGATCGACACAGAACCTGCAGGGGCGGGGTATCTACCCCTTCTGTGTCGGCCTCGCACACCGCGTCATCACGTGGATCGACACAGAACGGTGTCCGGGGTGGTGTGTGCCCGCAGGCCCGGCCGCCGCCTATCCGAACCGGTAGCCTACGGACCTCACCGTGGTGATCCACGACGACCGCTCCTCGCCCAATTTCGAGCGGAGCCGCCTCACGTGGACGTCGACGGTGCGGGCCCCGCCGTAGTACTCGTAACCCCACACTCTGGAAAGGAGTTGTTCTCTCGACCAGACCCGGGTCGGGTTGGTGACGAGAAACCTCAGCAGCTCGTACTCCATGTAGGTCAGGTCCATGGGGACCCCGCCGAGCTCGGCCTGGTAAGTGAGCGTGTTCAACACCAGATCCTTGAAGTTGATCACCTCGTCGTCGCTGTTCTCTGTGGCCAATCGGTGGATGCGGAGCCGGAACTCGGCGGGTTCGACCGGGGCTATTTGAAAGTCGATGAACGGCGTGGTCGAGTCGACCAGGGCTATCTGGTCGGGCTCGATCACGAGGAAGACCGGCACCCCGAGGTCTTCGGCCACCCTGCCTGCCTCACGGAGCCGACGCATAGGCTGATCACCGAGCTCAACCACGGCGAGGTCGACTTCCTGAAGCGCGGGATCCGCCGGATCGAGGGCCTTAGGGCGTTCGATCTGACTGGAGACAAAGCCGAGCCCTTCCTCGAGCGAGTCAGATGGCTCGGAAGGAAAGACCGCGATGATCACAGCATCGGGAGGTAGGTCTCGAGCTCGTACCTGGAGACGTGCTCTTGATAGCGGTCCCACTCGGCTCGCTTGTTCCTGAGGAACCAGTTGAAGACGTGCTCACCCAGCGCCTCGGCGACCAGTTCCGACTCCTCCATGAGGTCGAGGGCAGATGCGAGGGTGTCGGGCAGCCGCTTCACCCCGATCGCGGCACGCTCCGATGAGCTGAGCCTGTCTACGTCTGCGGTGACCTCAGGGGGCAACTCGTAGCCGTCGCGGACACCGGCAAGCCCGGCAGCCAGCATCACCGACAGTGCGAGATAGGGGTTGCAGGCACCGTCGGCGGCCCGATACTCCACCCGGACGCTCGACGGCTTGCCCCTCTTCACCGACGGGACCCGGACGAGGGCAGACTGGTTGTTCCGGGCCCAGGACACGAAGATCGGGGCGTCGAAGCCAGAGACCAGGCGCTTGTAGGAGTTGACCCACTGGTTCGTGATGGCAGTGATCTCCGGGGCGTGCCGGAGGAGCCCGGCGATGAATGCCTCCGCAACCTTGGACAGCCCACCCTGTGTCCCCGGCTCGTGGAAGGCGTTGACGTCGTCTTCGAAAAGCGAGAGGTGCAGATGCAGGCCCGAACCGTCATGGTTCTCCAGGGGCTTGGGCATGAAGGTGGCATAAATGCCGTTTTGAAGCGCCACTTCCTTCACTGTCAGCCGCGAGGTCATGATGTTGTCGGCCATGGTCAGGGCGTCGGTGTACCTTGCGATGATCTCGTGCTGGCTGGGGGCGACTTCATGGTGGGAATGCTCGATCGGGATCCCCATCCGCTCCAATGCGTTGATCGTGTCCCGACGGTAATTCTGGGCGACATCGAGCGGGGTGAGGTCGAAATAGCCGCCCTTGTCCAGGACTTTCGGCTTGGGCCCGGCGTCTGCGAAATAGAAAAACTCCATTTCCGGAGCCACATAGAAGTTGTACCCCATCTCCGCGGCGCGCTCGAGATTGCGTTTGAGCACCGTGCGCGGGTCGCCGAGAAACGGCTCACCCTCCGGGGTGTAGATGTCGCAGAACATTCTGGCCACCTGGCTCTCCTCACGCCATGGCAGCACCGCAAAGGTCGACGGATCGGGCTTGGCCAACATGTCGGCTTCCTGAACACGGGCGTAGCCGTCGATGGAAGAGCCGTCGAATGTCATTCCTTCGTCGAAGGCCACTTCGAGCTCTGCTGGGCTGATCGACACCGACTTGAGCAATCCCTGGACGTCGGTGAACCAGAGTCGGATGAACCGGATCCCTCTCTCTTCGACGGTCCGGAGCACGTATTCGGCCTGCTTGCTCATGGGGCTCCTAGTGCGTGGTAGTGATTGTATCCGGAGGAATACTGGTTCGAATCAGCCGTTGCGCTTGCGGTCGGCGAGCCACCTGCGGCGCAGCGAACGGCGCTCTTTTTCGGTCGTGCCACCCCAGATCCCGGCGCGCTGATTCGACTCGAGTGCATAGTTGAGACAGTCTTCGATGACCCTGCAGCTTTCACATACCGAGAGGGCAGTGGCAATCTGTTCGCCGTCGGCGTCACCGGCAGGAAAGAACAGGTTGTCCGGATATCCGCGGCATGCTGCCTGCGTTTTCCAGTCAACCGGTAGGTCTTGTATCAGGTCTCGTAGCGCTTGGTTCACCCTCCAAGTGTGGTGCCAAGTTCGGGGTTTGCCAAGAAGAATTTGGATGAATTGACGGTAATTTCAGCGTGAACCGCTCCCGGGAGGGTCACTTTCACCATCTAGGAGGTCGCCGGGCCGTTCTGTGGCGGCACCGGTTCCACTGTCGCCGTTGCCGCTTCCCCGGTCCTGACTCGACTCTCCGGCGGCAGCAGCTGCGCCGGCCAGTCCGTCGTTGTCACCGGTCCCGGCCTCTCCGCCAGGACCCGGCCTGTAGCGCTTGGTGAACGCAATCATGCTGAAGATCCCCAGCGCGACCAGGGCGAGTACCAGGGCGACCCAGGAGGCAATGGTGCTGAGAAAACCGCCCGAGATGTTCACGAACCCGAAGCCGTCACATGTACCGCCCTCTCCGTCGATGAACCCGCCGACCTCGTATACACCTCGAATCTGGTCCCCGGTTCTGAAGCCAAGATCCTCGACATAGCCACGGACGCTCGGCTCATCGCCCTCATTGGTTGTGTCCATATCGCCGTTGGCGTCGCCACCGTCCGCGATCACCCATTCGAATCCGCCGATTACAACCCAGATCTCCCATTGGTGGTTGGTGATCGGGCCTGGCGAGGTGGCGAGCCAGGAGAGGCCACCGTCGGGGGCGATATCAAACGCATCGGAACGGGAGGTGTCGGTGACCACTGTCGTATCCAGGTCGGAGGCAGCTTCGACGGTGCAGCCACCGTTCAGCTGGCCTCTGTCCCCGGCCTCACCGATCCCGGTGAGCCCGTAGGCAACGGGCGCGATCAGCAGGATCAGGGCCAAGGCAAGCGCCACCGGTGAGGCGACCCGGCGTATCCGCGACAGCATCACGAAGATGAGTCCGACCAGGCCGGGCAGAAGGAAAGTGGTGAGTTTATCGAGAGGCCAAACACCGGCCTGCTGGACGAGGACTGCTGCGCAAAGGCCGACGATCAGGCCCATGAACATGGCGGTTATCGGCTTCGCCGGGACGGCTTCCATCGTGTCTCCTCGCAAAGGCAAACTTTCGGGACTAGATCAAGCTACGCGAACTTTTGGCTCGATGTCGGCTTTCTTGTGGTTTTGGTTGGCACGGGCGATAGCCTGATATCAGTCATGCCACGGATTCGCGCCGCTTCGATCGACGAACACAAGGAGATGACCAGGCGCGCCATTCTCGACGCTGCCAGAGAACTGATCGCCGAGATCGGCACTGCGGAGGTTTCGCTGGGTGAGTTGACCGCTGCTGCCGGGATCGGTCGTACCACCTTCTATGAGTACTTTTCCGATAGAGACGATGTGATCGCATCTCTTGTCGAGGAAGAGCTGCCCGGTGTGATCGCAGAGCTGATTTCGGCGATGCCCGACGGATCGACCGAGGAGCGTTTGGCCGACCTGGTGGTGGCAACAGTTGAGTTTGTTGTCGACAACCCGGTGCTTGGTCTGATCCTCCACCGCGAAGTTCCGAGGCTGGGACAGGACGCTCAGGACCGGATCATGGATGCCCACGCCGGCCTTTCCCGGGAGATGGGACAGATCTATATGACCGGAGTCAATGAGGGGGTGTTCCGTCGCCTCGACCCCGAACTCGCCGGAAGGCTCATACAGGACACGATCATGTCCACAGCGAAGACGATCATCGGTTCCGAGCAGCCGGCAGTGAGGGCGGCGGAGATCACCGGCGGCCTTCGGAACTTTTTACTCTCCGGCCTCCGTTCGGAAACGTCGACGGATAAAACTCGGTGAACGCAATGGAATCCGACAGCCAGGTCAGCAGTGAGACATTTGTAAACCGGGAGTTGTCCTGGCTCGACTTCAACGAGCGCGTCCTCAGCCTGGTGCGGCGTTCGGACTTCCCGTTGCTGGAAAAGGCAAAATTCCTGGCCATCTGGTCGTCGAACCTCGATGAGTTCTTCCAGGTTCGCGTCGCAGGTTTGAAGGAGCAGCTGGCCCATGGCCTGGGGGCCGGCACGCCCGACGGGATGACCCCGATCCAACAGCTTGCCGCCATCAGAGAGGTTGTCGAAGAGCAGTACACAGAGGTCTCGAAGCTATTCCTCTCCGAAGTCGCACCGGCATTGGCCGCGAGCGGGATCGTATTCAGCGACTACTCCACATTGGACGGGGAGGATCGGGAGTTTCTCGATCGCCAATTCCGTGACATCGTGTTTCCCGTGGTCACCCCGCTCGCGGTCGACCCGGCACACCCCTTCCCCTATATCTCCAATCTCTCGATGAACCTCGCTGTCTTTGTGCGGAACCCCGAGACCGGTGTCTCCCGGTTTGCGAGGGTCAAGGTCCCCCCGATCTTGCCCCGCTTCGTCGTGCTGCCCGATGGGGAGCGTTTTGTCCCGCTCGAGGATGTGATCGCGGCCCACCTCGATTCGCTCTTCCCCGGCATGGAAGTGGTCGCCCACCATGTCTTCCGGGTGACGCGAAATGCCGATTTCGAAATCGAGGAGGACGAAGGCGGAGACCTGCTCCTCGCCATCGAATCCGAACTGACCCAGCGGCGTCTGGGCCGGGTTGTCCGTCTCGAGGTCCACCCCGGTATTCCCGAGGAGGTTCTCGACCTTCTCCTCCGGGAGATGGGGGGGACAGCCGAAGACATCTACTACGTGGACGGGCCGCTCGACCTCTCCGGCATGTGGTCGGTCTTCGACCTCGACCACCCCGAACTCAAGTTCGACACCTACGCATGGGTGACGCCGCCGCGACTCGCCGCGACGGCAACAGAGCGAAACGACATCTTTACAACCATCCGCCAGGGTGACCTGTTGGTCCACCACCCCTACGACTCGTTCACCACCTCGGTGGAGGCATTTCTGAAACAGGCTTCACTCGACCCCAATGTCCTCGCAGTGAAGGTGACGCTCTACCGCACTTCGAAGGACAGTTCGATCATGGCCTCTCTCATCGAAGCGGCAGAGGAGGGAAAACAGGTGGTCGTCCTCGTCGAGTTGAAGGCACGCTTCGATGAGGAGAGAAACATCGAGTGGGCGCAGCGGCTGGAAGACGCCGGGGTCCACGTGATGTACGGCGTGGTCGGGCTGAAGACACACACCAAGCTTGCCCTCGTCGTGCGGAGGGAAGGTGACCGTGTTGTCCGTTACGCACATATCGGCACCGGCAACTACAACGAGACCACCGCGCGAACCTATGAGGACGTGGGCATCTTCACTTCCGACCCCGACATCGGCTCCGACCTCTCCGATCTCTTCAACTTCTTGACCGGGTACAGCCGCCAGACCAAGTATCGAAGGCTTGCCGTCTCGCCTCACGGGATACGCAATCGAATCTATGAGCTGATCGAGGCAGAGTCGGCAAAGAAGGAGGGGGCGATCACGCTGAAGATCAACTCTCTTGTCGACGCGGGGATCATCGACGCGCTCTACAAGGCGTCCCAGGCCGGGGTCAGGATCGACCTGATCGTCCGCGGCATCTGCTGTCTCCGGCCCGGTATCCCGGGACTCTCGGAGAACATCCGTGTCCGTTCGATCGTCGGTCGTTATCTGGAGCACTCGCGACTGTTCCGGTTCGGGGCCCGGGGGAGCGAGCGGCACTATTACCTGGGCTCGGCAGATCTGATGCCGCGCAATCTCGATCGCCGGGTTGAGGCTCTTGCCCCGATCCTGGACCCCGATCTTCAGTTCCGGATCGACGAGGTGCTCGATGTGTTGCTTGCCGACGATGTGCTCGCCTGGGATCTCGACAGCGAAGGCAACTGGAACCGGGTCCCGACGACATCCGGTGTCGATACCCACGTCACCCTCCAGGACCTGGCGATAACCCGCGCCAAGGCCTTCGGCACGTAACAGTTCGCTCTCTCCCTCCGTTTACGGAGTGAGGGTGGGGCGTTCCCTCCAACGGTGCTCGAGCTCCCCGCAAGCGGGGGCGTTCCCTCAAGCGGTGCTCGCACGCGCTACCTATGAGAACAGCGAAACGATCACACCGAAGATGGCCGTTAGTCCCGTCATCGCCCCAACCGTGGTGACGGTGTACGTGCGAATCTGCTGATCCAGCTTTGATTCGAGCCGTTCGAGTCGCCCTTCGAGCCGGTCTATGTCGAGGCGGGTCGCGAGGTTCTGCGAGCCTTGGGTGGGGAGGCTCGTCATCAGGGTGTCAGCGTTCTCATGTCCAAGGAGTTCCTCAAGGCGAGCATACAGGGAATGGCGGGCTGATTCCGGTGAAGTCATAGCGCGACTATGCGTTCCTTGCCAACATATTTCGATCCTGCTGATTCTTGCTCCAGCACCAAGCCAGCGGGGGAGAAAGGTTTACCTTCCGTTCACTTTGGCTTCCCGGGGTGGTTAACCGGGATTCGTACCTTGCCCCACAGCCTGAGTTCATCTCGGGTTCATGAAGCTAAAAGGAGCACTAAAAGTATGAAGCTGCGATTCCGCGGTTTGGTGGCATTGATTGCCGCACTTTCTCTCGTACTGGCCGCCTGTGGGGGCGACAGCGAAGAGACCGCAACAACCGGAGCAACCGGGTCGGACACGACAACTACTGAAGACATGGGCGATGGCGACAGCGGTGGCGAACTGACCGGCGAGGTCAGGCTCGATGGCTCGAGCACGGTTGGTCCGCTGTCCGAAGTTGCTGCAGAGCTGTATATGGCCCAGCAGCCCGGGGTGCGGGTGACGGTTGCCATCTCCGGCACCGGCGGTGGGTTCCAGAAGTTCTGTATCGGCGAGACCGACGCCAACAACTCGTCGCGTCCGATATCTGACGAGGAGATCGAGATCTGCACCGAGAATGGCATCGGGTTCGACTTCATCCAGGCAGCGAACGACGCCCTCTCGGTGGTGGTGAGCGCCGATCTTCCCGTTGAGTGCATGACCGTCGCCCAGGTGAATCAGATTTGGGGCGCGGGTTCCACGGTTCTGACGTGGGGAGACGTGGACGGTCTCGACCTTCCCGAGGATGTCGCCAGCCAGCCATTGACTCCCTACGGTCCGGGCTCGGACTCGGGCACGTTCGACTACTTCACCGAAGAGATCAACGGCGAAGTGGGGAACATCCGCAATGACTACATCGACATCGGCGAGGACGACCTCGCCGCGGTAAGGGCGATCGAAGGCGACCCGTACGCCACCGGCTATATTCCGTTCTCCTACTACCAGGAGGCCGGCGACGCAGTGAAGGCACTGGCGATCGACGACGGAAACGGGTGTGTCGAGGCAACTCCGGAGAATGTCTCGAACCTGAGCTACACCCCGCTGGGTCGTGGCCTGTTCGTCTACTTCAGCGATTCGGCTCTGGCCCGGCCCGAGGTGCTCGACTTCGCCGAGTTCTACATCGACAACGCAGAAGAGATTGCGGAACTCGCTGAGTTCGTGCCGATGACCGCCGACCAGATCGAGGAGCAGCGGGCGAAAATCGCTGCACTCGTCGGCGGCTGATCGATGCTAGATACCCCGATGGCTGCCTCCAGTGCCGGTGCCGATGTGCGCCGGTCGCTGGAGGCAGCCAGCCCCAGATATGGGGAGAAGGCGATAAAGGTATTCCTTTTCGCCTGTGCGGCGATCTCGGTGGCGGTGACTGTCGCCATAGTGATCTCCCTTTTCGTTCCCACCTTCTCGTTCTTTCAGGAAGTGTCGATCGTTGAGTTCTTCACCGGGACGCTCTGGGCACCAGCCTTCTCCAATGCCAGTTTTGGTGTCCTGCCGATCGTTGTCGGCACCGCCATCGTTGTTGTCATCTCGCTCGGCGTGGCGATACCCATCGGTCTGCTCTCTTCGATCTATCTATCTGAATACGCCCCTGCGGGGGTGAGAAGGGTGATCAAGCCGGCCCTCGAGGTTCTCGCCGGGATCCCGACAGTCGCCATTGGACTCTTCGCATTCTGGTTCATGCGCCCGTTGGCGGAGAGCCTCCTGCCGTTCTTGACTTGGCAGGGGCCTTTTTCGATCGGGGTTGCCGCGGTCGCCGTAGGACTCCTGATCGTTCCAGTGATCACTTCCGTCTCAGACGATGCCATGCGGGCGGTCCCGATGTCCCTGCGTGAGGGGGCTTTTGCGCTCGGTGCGAGCAAGTTCGAGGTTTCGACGAAGATCGTGTTTCCCGCAGCGATTTCGGGAATCGTGGCCGCAGTGGTCCTCGCCGGGTCCCGTGCCGTCGGAGAGACCATGGTCGTTCTCATTGCAGCCGGCGCTGGCAATCCGCGGTTGACTTTCGACCCGACAAAAGGAGTGCAGACGATGACGTCGTTCATCGCAGGTCGAGCGACCGGCGACATCGCTACCGGAACCATCGTCTACGACACAATCTTCGCGGTCGGTGCGCTCCTATTCATATCGACACTTGTCCTCAACATGATTGCGATCCGGTTCGTGCGCCGCTTCCGGGAGGTGTACGAATAGTGACCGCGGGATCCACAGAACCAAGAACCAAGCGGGTTGCTCTGGCGACCTCGGGAGCCAGGGCGGCAACACTTGCCGCGCTCCAGTCATCATCCCAGCGCGACAAGGTGGTCCACACAGTGTTCATCTCGATGATGCTCATCGCTCTCGGATTGGCCCTGCTCGGTCTTGTCTCCCTGATCGTCTTCATGGCCATCGAAGGCGGTCCACGGCTCCAGTGGGAACTCCTCACCGGGGTGCCTTCGACCATCAGCCCGGAAACTGCTGGCTTCCGCACCGCAATTCTGGGGACTTTGTACGTGATCGGCGGGGTTGTCCTGTTGATAGTTCCGCTCGGAGTGGGTGCTGCTATCTATCTGGAGGAGTATGCCGACAGCACCAAATGGTGGAATCGGCTAATCGAGCTGAACATCCAGAACCTCGCCGGCGTGCCTTCGATCGTCTTCGGAATTCTTGGTCTGGCCTTCATCGTCCGCGGGCCGATCAGCATCGGCTTCGTGGCCGCCGCAGGCTCGTTGACTCTTGCCCTGCTGGTGCTGCCAACGGTCATTCTTGCCGGACGGGAGGCGATCCGCGCCGTGCCTCCGTCGATTACCGATGGCTCTCTTGCGTTGGGAGCGACCAGATGGCAGACGATCAAGGGCCAGGTGTTGCCGGCAGCGCTTCCCGGGATCCTCACCGGAATCATCCTCGCCGTGGCTCGAGCGATAGGCGAGGCTGCTCCGCTTCTCCTGGTGGGGGCGGTGACCTTCGTCACGTTCAACCCGAAGTTCTTCGCGGACGGATACTCGACATTGCCCGTGATGATCTTCCAGTACGCCAACCGCCCCCAGGAAGAGTTCCGGATCCTTGCCGCAGCCGGTGTGATCGTCATGCTGGTTCTCGTATTGCTCATGAACTCGCTTGCGGTTTGGCTGCGGGACCGATTCGAGAGGAGATGGTGATGTCGGAAGGATTGCGCGTCCTTTCTGGAGCGCCTGCCAAGTTGTCGATTGGAGAAACCGATGAGGGATGTAAGTACAGTGGAGCCTGAAACCGAGACGAAAGCCGAAATTGCAGCGCCGACCAACTCAAGACCGGAGGTGGAAGTGAAGGCGCGCACAGGTGATACAGGCTTGACCACCCGGAATGCTGTCATCGATGTTCGTGACCTTTCTGTCAATTACGGGGACTTCCTTGCCGTCAACAAGGTGTCGCTACCGATATATGAGCAACAGATATCGGCCCTGATCGGCCCTTCCGGATGCGGGAAGTCGACGGTTCTCCGTTGCTTCAACCGGATGAACGATCTGATTCCGAGTGCCAGGGTCCACGGCACGATCGAGTACCACGGCGTCGACCTGTACGGCGACAAAGTAGATCCTGTCGAGGTGCGGCGCCGGATCGGCATGGTGTTCCAGAAGCCGAACCCGTTTCCGAAATCGATCTACGACAACATCGCCTTCGGTCCAACGGTTCTCGGGTACAAAGGGAACATGGACGATCTCGTCGAAGAGGCTTTGCACAAGGCGGCCCTGTGGGACGAAGTCAAGGACAAGCTCGATGAGTCGGGGATGGCGATTTCGGGAGGCCAGCAGCAGAGGTTGTGCATCGCTCGCGCAGTTGCCACGAGCCCCGATGTCTTGCTCATGGATGAGCCGTGTTCCGCACTCGACCCCATCTCCACTCTGAAGATCGAAGAGCTGATGCTGGAGCTCAAAAAGGAGTACTCCATCATCATCGTCACACACAACATGCAGCAGGCGGCTCGAGTGAGCGATCACACCGCATTCTTCAATGTTCAGGTGGGCGAGGAAGGTCAGCGGACCGGGTACCTGGTGGAGTTCAGCCCAACCGAGGAACTGTTTACCGCGCCGAAGCAGAAGGACACAGAGGACTACATAACGGGACGGTTCGGATGAGCGACCACAATGCCCAATTCCACGACGAGCTGGACAGCCTCGAGCAGCGGCTCCTCGACATCGTCGACACTGCGGAAGGAATGGTGGGCCGGGCCGTTGAAAGTGTCGTCACCGGAAACATCGATCTGGCCAATGAGGTAATCGAAGCCGACATCGCCATCGACCAGGAGAACTTCCAGATCCACCAGGACTGGACGACCCTGATGGCGCGGTATCAGCCGCTGGGGCCGGACTTGCGTCGAATGGCCGTGCTCCTCCATCTCAACATCACCTTCGAGCGAATGGGCGATCAGTGCGTCAACATCGCCAAGATCACCCGTTTGAACGAAGGCCTTCCGTCTTCCCAACGGATCTGCGACCTCATCACCGAAATGGGTGACCTGGTTCGGCCAATGATCAGGACTGCGATCGAGGCATTTGTCCGTAAGGACCTCGACGAGGCCAGGCTTCTCCCGGCCATGGACGAACCGGTGGACCGGATCAACGCCAATATGTACCGGGAAGCGGTTGAGGTGTCGGGGGACAGGGGGATGTTGGAATGGGCGACCAAGATGATCCTCGTCTCGCGTGCGTTGGAGAGGATCGGTGACCAGTCGGTTGACTTCGCCGAGCAGACCGCCTACCTGATCACCGGTGACCGGTTGTCATTCGACGAGGCCGGACTGGTCAGATCGCTGAATGAACCTCCTGATTGACCTCCGAATGTCAGCCCCGGCTTGTCACCGATCCGGTCGGCCCAATAGATGACCCTCCCGGTTGATTATCTCCCTCACCGGGTGCTGATCGTCGAGGACGAATCGGGCCTCGTCGAGTCGATCAAATATGCGCTCGAGGCCGAACAATTCGAAACTGTCACCGCCGAAGATGGCAGGGCCGGGCTGGAGGCCGCCCGGACACATCGGCCCGACGTGGTCCTTCTCGACCTGATGCTGCCGGGAATGTCCGGGCTTGATGTCTGCCGTCAGATCAGGAGTTTCTCCGACGTCCCGATCATCATGCTCACCGCCAAGGACTCCGAAGCAGATAAGGTGACCGGCCTCGAGCTCGGGGCCGACGACTATCTGACCAAGCCGTTTTCGATGCGTGAGCTTGTGGCCCGGGTCCGTGCCCAGATCAGGCGCAGCGACCGGACCGGGGTCTTCGCTGAGGCAAACGAAGTACTCCGTGGCGGTCCCATCGAGCTCGACATCGATGCCCACATCGTCCGAGTCGATGGCGACAAGGTGGACCTGCGCCCCAAGGAGTTCGAGCTTCTCGAGTCGCTGATGCGTCGAAAAAACCGGTTGGCGGCCCGCCACACCCTCATCGACGAGGTCTGGGGGCCTTCCTATTTCGGGGACACCAAGACTCTCGATGTCCACATCAAACGACTCAGACAGAAGGTGGAGCAGAAGTCGGGCGACCCTCGCCACATAGTTACAGTACGGGGACTCGGCTATAAATTCGTTGATGAATAGGTCGTGGCAAACCGGTCGCACCCGGCTCTCGACCCGTTTCCTCGTCTATTACGCGGTTACCTACCTCCTGCTCATCGGTGCACTCGGGTGGTTCGTCGACCGCCAGATCAGGTCTGCTCTTGTCGATGACATGGTGGCGAGTATCGAAAGCACCGCCCGGGTCGCCAGCCTGACAATGCCCGATGACCAAGCCATTCTCGAACAATGGACAGATCAGGTCTTTACAGCATCCGGATTGAGGGTGACCGTGATCGACACCGACGGGGTCGTGCTTTCCGATTCACACTCCGACCCAGCGGTGATGGAGAACCACCGCGCCCGCCCGGAGGTCCTGGCCGCATTGGCGGGCGAAGTTGGGCGTGACTCCCGCATCAGTGGTAGCACCGGATTTGCCCAGCACTACCTGGCCCTCCCACCTGATGATGGCCTGGTCCTGCGGGTCTCCGAGTCGGAGCGCTCCGTGTCGGAGCGCCTGGTGCCATTCCGGTGGGGAATACTCTCGATGTTCCTGATCGTCGGGGCGATTGGTGTTGTCGTGGTCGGTTACCTGGCGCGACGACTCACCCGACCCATCGCCGAGATCCGCGACACGACGCTCGAAATTGCCGGGGGGGACTTTACGAAACGACCGGGAAGATCGCCCGTTCGGGAACTCGATGAGCTCGGCCTCTCCATCTCACAACTGGCGGAGGAACTGGGACAGCGGCTCACCCAGTCGGAGGTTGCCACCGCGACACTCGAGGTGGTTCTCGGAGCTTTGCCCCAGGGAACGATCCTGGTGGGGGCCGACGAAGGCATTGCTTACGCCAATCCGAGGGCGACCGAGCTCATCGGTGCCGTGCCGGAGCATTTGAACAACCTGACCCCTCACCCGTTTCAGACCGTTGTCAGGGAGTGTCGTGAGGCCATGGATCAGAGGGAGGTCACAGTTGACCACGGATCGCCTCCGCGCCGTCTCCGCGGCGTGGCCACTCCTTTCACCGGTGATCGGCGGATTCTGCTGGTGATCGTCGACGTTACCGACCAGGAGCGGGTCGCTTCGATAAGGAGAGACTTCGTCGCCAACGCCTCTCACGAGCTGAAGACGCCAGTGGCTTCGATCATTGCCTCGTCCGAGGCTTTGACCATTGCCGTCGAAAGGGGAGACGAGTCGGCGATCAGGTTTGCCCGCAATCTCGAAGCATCCGCACGCCAGCTCGATCGAATGGTGTCCGATCTCCTCGACCTGTCTCGACTGGAGCGGGAGGTCCCTGAGGTGGGCCGAATCCGGCTTGATCTGTTGGCGTCTGAGGAGGTGGGCCGTTTTCAGGAACATGCCGGGAACGCCGGTGTCGGCCTTACGGTGCGGGCCGAGGAGGCTTCCGTGATGGGAAACTGGCGCGACATCTCGATGGCGGTGAGAAACCTGCTCGACAACGCCGTCCGGTACACACCGGGAGGGGGTTCGGTAGATGTCAAGGTTGGAGTCGATTCCGAAGGCGCGTTCGTCGAGGTCGCCGACACCGGGGCGGGAATACCCACCCGCGACCTGGACCGTGTGTTCGAGCGGTTCTACCGTGTCGATGCGGCACGCTCCCGTCGCACCGGTGGGACCGGCCTCGGCCTCGCCATCGCCAAGCACGTGGTCGAAAGCCACGGCGGCACCATCTCCGCCCGCTCCCAACTAGACGTAGGCTCCACCTTCACCATCCGCCTCCCCGCCGTCTAAGAACCGTTCTGTGTCGATTTTCGACACCACGTCCTTGCGGGGATCGACACAGAAAGGTCCGGGTGGTGGCGGCTGTTTGATCTGTGTCGTTTTCGTGCACCACACGTTCACTCGGATCGACACAGAACGGTTCAATCGGGGTCAGTTTCGGAGTGCCACTAATCTGTGGAGGTCTTATGCCACTTCTATCGCAGATCACCGAGCCAGCTGATCTCCGTTCGTTGAGTTACGAGCAACTCGGTGAGCTTGCAAAGGAGATCCGGGACTTCATCCTGGAGAAGGTCTCTGTCACCGGCGGCCATCTCAGTCCCAACCTCGGCGTTGTCGAACTGACGTTGGCTCTCCATCGCGTCTTCGATTCTCCCCGGGACCGGATGATCTGGGATGTCGGGCACCAGGCCTATGTCCACAAGCTGGTCACTGGCCGCCAGGACGAGTTCACCACCCTCCGCCACACCGGGGGCCTTTCCGGCTACCCGAGCCGGGAGGAGTCCGAGCACGACTTCGTGGAGAACAGCCACGCCTCTACGTCGCTGAGTTACGCATTGGGCCACGCCCTTGCCGGCTACCCCGGATACACCATTGCGATCATCGGCGACGGGGCACTCACCGGGGGAATGGCCTATGAGGCGCTCAATCACATCGCGGTGACCCGCCCCAAGAACTTGATCATCGTCGTCAATGACAATGGGCGCTCCTACGCTCCAACCGTCGGAGGGCTTGCCGCACTCGCCAACCTCGGCCACTACCGCTTCGACCCGCGCTACGAGAGGGCCAAGAAGACGCTCGGGAGGGTGCTGCGAGGCGTTCCGCTGGTCGGTGAGACTGCCGACGAGCTCGCCAACAGGACCAAAGAGGCGATCAAGCAGATGATCGAGCCGTCAACGGTGTTCGACTCGCTGGGGCTGAAGTACACCGGTCAGATCGACGGCCACGACATCGAACTGCTCGAGGAGACCTTCGAGAACGCCAAGGCCTATGACGAACCGGTGGTGATCCACGTCGTCACCGAGAAAGGCAATGGCTACCAGCCCGCCATCGAGGACGAAGTGGAGAAGCTGCACGGGGTCGGTTCATTCGACGTCGCCACGGGAAAGGCCCACAAGTCGGAGCTGAAGCTCACCGAAGTCGCCGGCCGCGCCCTGGCCCAGGCGGCAGCGGAGCGCCCCGACCTGATGGGGATTTCTGCGGCGATGATCTCGACGACCGGGATGAGACAGATGTGGGAGCGGTTCCCCGATCGCGTCTTCGACACCGGCATCGCCGAGCAGCACGCGGTCACTCTCGCCGCCGGCATGGCGATGGCAGGCAAGAAGCCTGTGGTGGGGATCTACTCCGCATTTCTGCAGCGGGCGTTCGACCAGATCGTCGACGATGTCGCTCTGCACAACCTTCCCGTTGTCTTCCTGATCGATCGCGCCGGCATCACCGGGCCCGACGGCCCGTCGCATCATGGCGTGTTCGACATCTCCTATCTGAGGATGATCCCCAACATGGTCATCGGCACGCCGTCGAACGCAACAGAACTGTGCGCGATGGTGGAGACCGCGGTCGACTACGACGGCCCGATCGCCATCCGCTACCCCAAAGGCGGGGCCACCTCGGTCCCGTCGCTGCCCGTGGAGGCGATCGAGGTGGGTAAGGCGGAATTGTTGAGCGAGGGGAGCGACGTCCTTTTCATTGCCAGCGGCCGCATGGTGGAGATCGCCGAGAAAGCAGCCGGTGACCTGAGTCAGGGGGGAGTCAGCGTCGGGGTGGTCAACACCCGCTGGGTCAAGCCGCTCGACCCGAAGATCTCCGAGTGGGCAGCAGGTGCCCGCTTTGTAGTGACCCTCGAGGACAACGTGGTAGCCGGAGGGTTCGGTTCGGCGGTACTCGAGGACTTCACCAGCAAGGGCCTGAACAAAGATGTGACCTGTATCGGCGTTCCCGACCGGTTCCTTCCTTTCGGCTCACCGGACGATGTCATGGAGTGGGCGGGCATGGATGTCGACTCAGTCGTCGACCGGGTCAAAGCAATCCTCGCCCGCTGATCACGCCGCCTGGGGATTCCTCCCCGGGATCGCGATCTTCCGTTCGTACCATCTGAGCAGCAGGCTCAAGCCGAGCGTGAGGATCACGTAGATGACCATGAGGATCAGGAACGACTCCCTGAACCTGAAGCTCGAGCCGGAGTAGAGCCGGGCCATTTGGGTCAATTCCCGGACGGCGAGGACCGAGACCAGAGAGGTGTCCTTCATCAGCGAGATCAGGTCGTTGCCCAGGGCGGGGAGCATGTTGCGCACCGCCTGGGGGAGAACCACTTTCCTCATGATCTGCCGTTCGGTCAGCCCCAGAGCGCGGCCGGCCTCGGATTGGGTTCCCTCCACCGACTGGATTCCGGCCCGGAACACCTCGGCGATGAACGCGGCGTAAAAGAGTGAGAGAGCCGCGGCACCGCGGATCGCCTGAGGTATCGAACGGCTCTCCACCCCGATCAGATCGGCGAAATCGGGGGCAATGAAAAAGGCGACCGCAAAGATGAACACGATCATCGGGATGCCGCGGATGAACTCGATATAGACCGCGGCGGCGTTGCGGATCCACGTTCTCTTGCTCACCCGAGCGAGGCCGACGAATAGTCCGAGGATCATGGCGACTGCAAACGAGCCCAAGGTGAGATAGAAAGTGAGGAGGATGCCCTGGGTGGCGTTGAAAGGTAGGGGGAAGATCCGGGTGAACGCCTCGCGGTAATTCGGATCCAGGATCACCGCCACCACCATCACGGCGATGATCAGGAGCATGATCACGAGCCACCACGGGAACTCGTGTCTGTCAAACTTGTATGCCCCGCCCGGGGTGGGTGCTAGCTCGCCTGGTTTCAGTTCGGGATCGATGCTCATCGGCTCATAAAGAAAGTGCACCGGACCTTAAAAGGCCCGGTGCACTCCCTGTCGTCTCGAACGAGGTCGATCAGCCGACTTCTTCGATGTCTTCGTAGCCGATGTCGAAGTCGGGGCCGAAGTACTTGACTCCAAGTTCTTCGAGGGTCCCATTCTCTGCCAATGCAGCAATCGCCTGGTTGACCGGGTCAACCAGTTCCGAGCCGATCGGGTAGATGAAGCCGAGCGGGTCTGACTGCAAAGGGGTCTCGACCGTCTTGATCGACTCCGAGTTTTCTCCGATGTAGCCGAGACCGGCCGCGTCGTCGATGATCACCGCGTCGACGTCCCCGGCGATGAGCGCCTGGATGGCGAGGGCGAACTGGTCGAACGCCTGGATGCGGTCCTCGCCGACGAGCTCGACAGCCAACTCGTAGTTGGTGGTGCCGACCTGGGTGGCAACGGTCGCCTCGGTGTCGTCGATCAGGTCCTGCGCTGTTGCGTAGCGATCGTCGTCGAGCTGAACGACGAATTTCTGCGTCACCGTCATATACGGATCGGAGAAGTCGACGATCTCTTTGCGCTCGTCGGTGATCGAGATGCCGTCGGCGGCGGTGTCGATCTCGCCTTCGGCGACCTGGTCGATCACGGCCGGCCAGCCGGCTTCAACGAACTCCGGAACACAGTTCAAGAGCTCACAGATCGCTTCCCAGGCCTCGTAGTCCCACCCGGTTCCCTCGGTTTCACCGACAGGGATGTAGTTGAACGGGATGTAGGCGTTCTCGACACCGACGGTGACAATGCGACCCTCGAGGTCGGGGAGGGCCATGTCGTCAGCAGTGGTGGTGGTCTCTTCGCTGGCTGTTGTCGTGGTTTCCGCTGCGGTGGTTGTCGTTTCCTCAGCGGCAGTTGTAGTGGTGTCTCCGACGCCGGGCTCGCCGCAAGCGGCGAGGACGAGAGCGAACACCGAGATAATTGCTAGTAGTCGTTTTGTCTTAGTCATAGGTTATTGGTCCTCCTTTGGAACCAGAGCGGCAGAGTATCAACGGCCGCCCGTTTGTGGCGAACCGATCGCGTTTTCTGCGCATACCGGGGAACTTTCTGATTAGGGTCATAGGACGTGTTGCGGGTGGCTCAGTCCATCCGTGCGCCTAATTACGGAGGAAGAATGAAAAGAATCAAGCTCTTGGCGCTGATCAGCGCTCTGATGCTGGTCTTCACCGCCTGTACGTCAGACGACGGCGGCGATGAGACCACCACTACGGCTGCCGACGGTGGCAGCGATGAAAATGGAAACGGAGACACCGGCGGCGCGACGCTCACCGAAGTGCAGAACCGGGGCACGCTCAATTGTGGCGTCAACGACGCTGTGCCAGGCTTCGGCTTCCGCGATCCAGACGGCAACTTCTCTGGATTCGACGTCGACTTCTGCAAGGCTGTCGCCGTCGCGGTGCTCGGGGATGCGGAGGCTGTGAACTATGTGCCATTGAACGCACAGCAGCGGTTCACAGCGTTGCAGTCCGGCGAGATCGACGTCCTGATTCGGAATACGACCTGGACTGCGTCACGAGATGGTGGCGAAGCGGCAACGTTCGCAACCACCACCTTCTACGACGGGCAGGGAATGATGGTGAGGGCCGACGCCGGATTCTCGTCCATCGAAGACATGACCGACACGACGGTTTGCTCACTGACGGGTACCACCACCGAACAAAATGTCACCGACCGCTTCGGTAGCATTCCGTTCGAGCTGTTGACGTTCGACGACAACGAGGTCCTGCAGGAGTCCTTCGTCGCTGGTCAATGCGACGGTTGGACGTCGGACAAGTCCCAGCTCGCTGGTGTTCGGACCAACTTCCCTGAATCCGAGGGCGGCCCGGAGGCGCTGACGGTCCTCGACGAGACGTTCTCGAAAGAACCACTTGGCCCCGTGACCCGCGATGGCGATACCGAATGGTCACAGATCGTAGATTGGGTTGTGATCGCCTTGATCCAGGCCGAAGAGTTCGGAATCGAGTCCGGCAATATCGGTTCCTTCGACTCGTCTGAAGACGTCAATGTTCGGCGCCTGCTCGGTCTGGAGATCGAGGACTCCGATGGGAACACTGCCGTCGCTGACCCCGGTCTCGGTATTGACCCGGGCTGGCCCGCAGCGGTGATCGCAGCCGTCGGCAACTACGGCGAGATCTACGAACGCAACGTTGGACCGGCAACCCCGCTCGGTCTGGAGCGTGGACCTAACGCTCTGTGGACTGACGGTGGGCTGCTCTACGCACCGCCTTATCGCTAAATAGGCTCGGAAGGGGGATCCCGACTCGTCGGGATCCCCCTTCCAACATCAGTGAGTACCGCCATAACAAAGAAGGTCGAACGCCCGCCTTTCTGGCGGGATCTCCGCGTCCTGCGGGTGCTGATCCAGGTTTTAGCAATCTCGGTAATCGGCGCGATTCTCTACGTGCTCTGGTTCAACCTGACAACAAACATGCGAGCCATCGGAATCAACACCAACTTCGACTTCTTGACGCAACCCGTCGGAGTCAGCGTGACGGGAAGTGATATCAGTGCAGGATCGGCGGTATGGCGGGCCCTTCTCGTCGGTGTGCAGAACACCTTCGCCCTCGCCGTAGTCGGGATACCGCTCTTGACCATTATCGGAGTGTTGGTGGGCGTGGCACGCCTATCTTCCAACTGGCTTGTATCCAAGGCCGCCACGATTTACGTGGAGATCCTGCGCAATATCCCGCCACTCCTCATCATCCTCTTCGCCTTTTTCGTCGGAGTGCTGCCGCTTCCGGACATTCTCGAGCCGGCCCGGATCTTCGACTTTGCGATCATCACAAATCGATTTGTCGCAGTTACAGGATTCTCAGCGGCTGAGGGTTTTGGGACATTCGGCTGGATTATGCTCGTGGCCCTGGTGGCCGCCATCCTTCTCTGGCGGTGGCGTACCCGGGTATTCGTTGGGACGGGTGAGCCTCACCATCGTGTCCTGTGGTCGACGGGGTTTCTGCTGGTGGTGGCAGTAATCGCCTATATCGCTCTCCAGGGACCATTTGAGTTGTCGAAACCCGTGTTGGAGGGAAGAGCGCTCTCCGGCGGGTTCTCGGGACTAGGTGGGTACTTCGCGATGTTGATAGCGCTAGTCCTGTATACCGCCAGCCATGTTGCCGAAATAGTGCGCGGTTCGATACTGGCCGTACCCCGAGGGCAGAGTGAGGCGGCCAACGCTCTTGCCCTTTCCGGGTTTCAGAGGCTTCGTTACGTCGTCCTTCCCCAGTCGCTACGCATTGCACTTCCTCCAACGATCAATCAGTACCTGAATTTCGTGAAGAACACCTCCCTTGGCATCGCGGTCGGCTACGCCGAAGTGACTCTGATCGCATTTCAGGCGATCGGGAATGGCCGTCCGGCTCCGCAAATGGTTCTGCTCCTCATGGGAGCATATTTGGTTTTCTCATTGACGATATCGGCGGCCGTCAACGTCCTGAACCGCCGCCTTCAGCTTGTGGGCCGCACGTGAGCGACCGGGAAGTGATTGAGCGGGAATCAGATCCGGCTGCGGCCGGCAGACCAATTCATGTCCGGCTGGGTGCCTGGAAATGGGCCAAGAAGAACCTCTTTTCGACATGGTACGACGCCCTCCTGACCCTGACTCTGGGATCCCTCTTTGTCGCATTCGGATGGACCCTGATCCGTTTTCTATTCACCAGCGACTTTTCCATCCTGCGGGTAAACCTGGCATTGCTTATGGTCGGCGGGTTTCCTCGCGACCAGTTGTGGCGGCCTGTCGTCGCGTTGATCCTCGTCTCGATCCTCCTCGGGGTCATGGCAGGAATGGGCTCGGCGTCAGCCAGAGACACCGCAGAACAGACCGGGCTCCCGTATGAACGCTCCAGCCCCATGGCGGTGCTGAAGAGGTTCTGGCCGATCCTCGCATTTGTCGTGGTGGTGCTGACGCTGACGGAGACTGTCACACCCTGGCTGGTGGCCGGTGCTGCTTTGGTGGCCGGAGTGGGGAGTTTCTCGCTGGGTAGGGGACTTCCTGCCGGGGTGCGGAGATTTGGATGGGCAATCCTGGCAATCATGATCGCGGCGATCTATCTGGTGTTGGTCAGTGGCGGGGTGGGTTGGGACGGATGGGGAGGGCTGCACCTGAATCTCTTCCTAACGGTGGCGGGCCTCCTCCTCGCATTCCCACTGGGTTTGTTGTTGGCTCTGGGGCGTCGGTCCACTTTGCCGACTCTGCGAGCGATGTCTGTGACGTACATCGAATTCATTCGCGGAGTGCCACTGATCACCCTTCTCTTGATGGGAATTTTCGTAATCGGCTTCTTCCTTCCGACGGGTTTCCGCCCCGGCAACGTCACCAGAGTTCTGATCGCGATCACTCTTTTCGAGTCTGCCTATATTGCGGAGGTTGTCCGCGGCGGTCTGCAGTCCGTGCCCGGTGGCCAGGTGGAGGCTGCTCAGGCCCTCGGCCTGGCTCCGTGGAAGACGATGAGGAGGATCGTTCTCCCACAAGCCTTGCGCAACACCATTCCTGCAATGGTGGGTCAGTTCATCAGCCTATTCAAAGACACCACGCTCGTGATCATTGTCGGAATGATCGATATTCTCGGCGCCTCCCAGTCGGCTAATGCCCAGGGAGGGTTCCTCGCCCAAGGCTTACACCGAGTGACGCTACCGTTTGTGGCCCTTGCGTTCTGGGTCGGTTCGTATGTCATGTCTAGAGAAGCAAGAAGGTTGGAGCATAAGCTTGGAGTTGGAGTGAGATGACAGATCAACGAAGTGTGTTCGCCGACGCAACCCAGGCCAAAGGCGAGGCGATCATCGAATGTGTGGGCGTCGACAAATTCTTCGGCGACTTCCAGGCACTGTACGACATCAACATCAGGGTCGGGCTTCAGGAAGTGGTCGTCGTCATTGGTCCGTCGGGATCAGGCAAGTCGACTCTGATCCGGTGCATAAACCGTCTCGAGAAGCACGACCGGGGCTCGATCAGTGTGGGCGGAATCGAACTGACCGACGACGTTCGAAACGTCCAGGAGATCCGCCGCGAGACCGGCATGGTCTTCCAGTCATTCAACCTGTTTCCACATCTGACGGTTCTCGACAACATCACCCTGGCTCCACGGCAGGTGAGGCATATTGGCAAGGACGCCGCTGAAGAGGATGCGATGAGCTTGTTGGAGCGGGTAGGCATCCCCGAGCAGGCCCGGAAGTTCCCGGGCCAACTGTCCG
Source organism: Acidimicrobiia bacterium (assembly GCA_040880765.1). Classification (GTDB taxonomy): domain Bacteria; phylum Actinomycetota; class Acidimicrobiia; order Spongiisociales; family ZC4RG35; genus MA-ANB-1. The sequence continues at coordinate 32,891 of JBBDHT010000071.1, forward strand.
GTGGCCAGCAGCAACGTGTCGCCATTGCCCGGGCTCTGGCGATGAAACCCAAAGCGATGCTCTTCGACGAGCCCACCTCCGCCCTCGACCCGGAGATGATCAAAGAGGTCCTCGACGTGATGGTCGAACTGGCCAAGGGTGGGATGACGATGATCGTCGTCACCCACGAGATGGGCTTTGCTCGCGCCGTGGCCGACCGGGTCGTTTTTATGTCCGACGGAGGCATTGTCGAAGTGGGCACCCCCGAGCACTTCTTCACCGACCCCCAAGAAGACCGCACCAAACTCTTCCTAAGCCAGATCCTCTGATATTGCAAGGGGGGACGACTCCCTTGTATCCCCCCGACTGGGTGGGTGGCGTCTGTGGTTTGGGCTGGGATACATGGTGTGGCTGCGGTCGGGTTGGTGATTCAGACCGTCATAGCTGTTCTCCTTTCCGCGGGCGGCTCAGCCCGGTAGGCGGGCCTACAAACCCAGGGTTGGGCAGATGGCCGCCGAGGTTCTCGCCCACGGGGTTTCCGCGGGCGGCTCAGCCCGGTAGGCGGGCCTACAAACCCAGGGTTGGCTCGCGGGTCATCAGGGATTGATGGGGGTGGGGTCTAACCTTTGCCTTAATGTCCCGTGTCTCCAGCACCCTGGTGTTTTTGTTCTTCGGTGCCCTCCTCGGCTTCGGGGTATTTCGGGTTGCGGGGCTGGAGACGGCGACGCCGGACACCACCACGACCACCCCGCCACTTGCTGTCGAAACCACAACTACATCGACGTCGACCACGACGTCGACCACCACGCCCAGCACAACCACGACAACGACGATCCCGAGAGGCTCTCTCCTGATCCACGGTACCGGGGATGTTGCAGTTGACCCGGTATACATCCCGACCCTGGCCCGTGAGGGCTACGGTCACGCCTGGTCCGGCCTCGACGGCCTCTTCCTCGCCGACGATCTGACCGTGATCAACCTCGAGTGCGTCCCCAGCGACCTCGGGACGCCTCTGAACAAAGAGTTCACCTTCCGCTGTCCGACCGACGCGCTCCCATCCATAATGGACAATGGCGTCGACGTGGCCAACCTGGGCAACAACCACTCCCAGGATTATGGGACCGAGGCGATGATCGACGGCCGCCAGCAGTTGCTGGATGTCGGGATCATCCCGGTCGGTGTCGGCATCGACGCTTACGAAGCTGCCGAGCCCGCTCTCTACGAGATCAATGGCTGGACGGTCGCCGTGATTGGCTTTGGAGGAGTGGCACCTTCGGCGTCCTGGTACGCCACTGTCGACTCACCCGGCATGAGAAGCGGGGACGACACCCCATCGATGGTTCGCGCCGTGGAGGCAGCAGCCGAATTGGCCGAGATCGTCGTGGTCAGCATCCACTGGGGTTTCGAACTGGATACCGAACCACGTGCCGATGACATCGAGAGGGCGCATGCGATGATCGACGCCGGAGCAGACATCATCTTCGGCCACCACCAACACCGGATGCAGCCGCTCGAGCTCATCGAGGGCAAGCCTGTCTTCTGGGGTCTCGGCAACTTCGTCTGGCCGCACAACTCGGTGGCCAGCGCCACTACGGCAGTGGCGCGAGTGGTCGTCAACCCCGACGGATCCATAGAAGCCTGTCTTATCCCCGCATTCATCCGGACCCACGGGCGTCCTGAGATCACCGGTGAGGCCGAATGCGGGCCCCCGGCTTGAGGTGAGCAATCGCCCAGCAGCCAAGAAGGAGACCCGGGCCTCTACCGGCTTACTGCTCGTTCTGCTCCTGGTAGGTGCCGGCGTTGCCTTTCTATTCCTCGACCGCCGATCCGATGCAGAGCCGCCACTTGCAGCCGACACCACAGCCACCTCGATCCCGACAGTTGCTCCAACCTCTACGACGACTACCACGTCGACTCCCACTACAACCACCGCCATTCCGGTCCGCCAGCCGGGCACCGTTCCGGGTTTCACCGTGGGACAGCCCTGGGGCGAAACGCCGGGGCTGACCATGTTCCGGGGAAACCCGACACGCACCTTCTACGGCAGCGGCGATGTGAGCGCCGAGCCCTTGGTGCGGTGGACTTACCCCGATTCGGCGATGTGCGGGTCGTCGTCGGTGGGCGGGGAGACGACAGTGTGGTGCGGGACCGGATGGACCGGCCAGCCAGTGATCTGGGAGCGCCCCGATGGGATCACCGAGTTGATCTTCGGCGCCTACGACCACGATGTGCACTTCGTCAACGCCGACACCGGCGAGCAAACACGCCCGTCGTTTTCGACCAGCGACATCATCAAAGGCTCGGTGACGCTCGACCCTGACGGCTATCCACTTCTCTACTTCGGATCGCGCGACAACAAGTTGCGCATCGTCGCCCTCGATCGTGATGTCCCGACCCTGCTCTGGTCGATGGACGCCACCGAAGTGAACGGGATCTGGAACAACGACTGGGACTCCAACCCGGTGATCGTCGACGACATCATGTACGAGGGGGGAGAGAACGGTTGGTTCTTCGGTGTGGCCCTCAACCGGGGCTACGGCGCCGACGGACTGGTCACAATCGAACCCGACGTCCTGCTCGCCATTCCGGGCTACAACGACGAGCTTCTTTCCAACTCGGGTCGCAACGTGAGCATCGAGAGCTCGGTGGCGGTCTATGACCAGAGGGTCTACTTCACCAACTCCGGCGGGCGCGTCGTGGGTGTCGACGTGAGCCGGATCCGGGAGGGGGAGGCTCCGATTGTGTTCGACTATTACGCCGGAGGCGACATCGACGCCACCCCGGCAATCGATGCCGAGGGGATGCTCTATGTCTCGATCGAACACGAGCCTTCGCAGATGGGGTCATTCGAGCGTGCCCGCAACCTGGAAGTGGGGCAACTGGTCAAGCTCGACCCATACACCGACGGCGACCCGCGGGTCTGGGGAGTCAACCTCACGGTTTCTGGAAACGCCGACTCGGGATCCTGGGCTTCACCGGCCCTCTTTGGCGGGATGGTTTACCTGACGACGCATCAGGGAGATCTGATTGCTGTCGACGGCGAAACCGGAGAGGTCGTCTGGAGTGTTGAGGTGGGTTTCCACTCCTGGTCCTCTCCGGTCGTCGTCGCCGATGTGCTCCTGGCGGCCACTTGTCTCGGGGACATCAGGGCATATTCGCTGGCCGACCCGAGGGCGCCAGCACCGCTTTGGTCGGTCGATCTGGGGGGTTCGTGTCTCGAGTCGACACCTGCGGTGTGGGATGGGTGGATCTACCTCGGCTCCCGCGACGGCTACATGCGGGGACTGTCGGCCGGGCCGTCCAACTGATCCCAGAGATCCTGTTCGGCCAGGTCTACAACCGTCCACGCCATGCCAACGGCTCCGTCGTGTATCGCCTTCACTCCGGCAGGTTGGACCGTTGCCGCGGCGAACTCGGGTTGGTGGTTGACCGCTTCACCGGGGTCGATCCCCAGCATCGGATGAATCGAAGGGACGACCAGGGAGACATTTCCCATGTCGGTAGACCCGGTTTGCGACGGGGGAAAGTCGGTTCCCCGCAGCATCGGCCTTCCCAACGCGGCGCTGTTTGCTGCATAGATGTCGACCATCACCGGGTTGTTGACCAGTTCCGTATAGGTGTGGCCCATAGGCTCGATCTCCAGGCGGCATCCGGTGGCGGTGGCTGCCGCTTCGAAACAGGCTCTCACCTTCTCGCTGACGACGGCGAGGCGCTCCATTGTCTGTGCCCGCACATACCAGGAGCTCTTTGTGTAATGGGGGATGATGTTGGCGGCGTCCCCACCGGAGACGATGATCCCGTGGATCTTGTCAGTGGGCAGGATCGACTGGCGCAACGTCGAGATGTTCACATAGGACTGGACCGCAGCATCGAGGGCGTTGATCCCTTTGTCCGGGTAGGCCGATGCATGCGCCGACTTGCCGTGGAATTCGACATTCCAATGGGCGACGGCGATGACATTCGGGTCGACGATGTCATGCGGTGAGGGGTGAACCATCATCGCCGCGACGGCCCCGGTGAAGGCTCCGGCATTGATCAGATCGACCTTCCCCCCGAAGTTCTCCTCTGCCGGCGTTCCGAGGACGGTGACTCTGATCCCCAGTTTGTCCGCAAGCGGCGCCAGGGCGACACCAGCGCCGAGTGCGGCAGTGGCGATGATGTTGTGGCCACAGGCGTGGCCGACACCGGGGAGAGCGTCCATCTCAGCACATATGACCACCTCGGGCCCGTCCGTGCCGGCCCGGGCGACAAAAGCGGTTTCCAGCCCGTATGCGTGTCTTTCCACCGCGAAACCGTGCTCTTCGAGGTAGTCGGTGAGAATCACTGCTGTAGCATGTTCTTCGAAGGCGACCTCGGGGTTCTCGTACATCTGGTTGGAGATGATCTGGAGGCGCCTCATCTGCGCCGCGATCGACTCACCCACTGCTTCTTTGGCGCTCATTGATCCTCGGTTTCGGCTGACTCCGCCATATCATCGCCGATCAGTGACAAAGCGTCTAACCCTGTTGGTACTCCTCCTGGCGGCATGCTCCTCCCCGGCATCAGTGACCACCACTGCCGCCTCGCCGACCACCACGACCGGGCCGGACACGACGACCACTGCTCCGGTCACCTCGAGCACCGAGCCGGCCGTCCAGTGCCCGCCCGCCCCATTCGAGGTCGCCACCTTTCCCCCCGGCGTCGGTCAGGGTTTGTTGGACCCGGACACGATCGAACTCGATGCGTGGACCTCGGTCGGTGGTACTCACACCACTTTCTGGGGCCGTCCGGACGGCACCGTGGCCATCGCCTTGATCCGGGGGACCCTCCCGGCCGTTGACTGGCCGGGGGACAAGGGAGAGGTGTCGGTGGACGGGACCCCTGCCGTTGTCGGGCCGCACCCGGATGGGACCTGGGTGATGGGGTGGTACCAGGAGCCGAGGGGCCGCTGCGACCTCTACACCATGGTCTTCTACCCGCCGGTGACTCCCCCGGAGGTGGAATCGACGATCGAATCGATGATCCGGATCCCCGGATAACCCACCATCCGTTCTGCACTGTGCAACGGGATGCGGAATGCGAACCCTGGTGCGCTGTGCAGGACGAGG
>JBBDHT010000071.1:38056-75685 GCA_040880765.1 Acidimicrobiia bacterium
TGCACTGTGCAACGGGATGCGGAATGCGAACCCTGGTGCGCTGTGCAGGACGAGGGGCCAAACCAGGAAGACCCGCCTCGAGGGCGGGTCTTCCTGCTCGCTATGAGTGCTGTCAGACCTGGGCTTCGTTGGACGCTTCCTTGAACAGCTCGCCGATGGCGGCGACGCTGCCGAGGACACCTGAGGTGTCCAGCGGGAGGAAGATCTTGGTGGCCTGGCCGTCGGCGACACCCTGGAGCGCTTCCAGATAGCGAATTGCGATCAGGTCCGGTGTCGGGTCTCCGTTGTGGATTGCGGCGAAGACACGCTCGATTGCCTGGCCCTCACCTTCGGCCACTGTCAGCTTCTGGTACTTCTCGGCATCAGCAACCTGCTTGATGGCCTCAGCCTGACCGGTCGCCTCGAGCACCTGGGACTCCTTGACCCCTTCGGCCTTGAGGATGGCGGCACGCTTGAGACCTTCGGCCTCGGTGACCGCGGCGCGACGATCACGCTCGGCCTTCATTTGGCGGTGCATGGCGTCGGTGACGTCGACGGGCGGCTCGATCCGCTGGATCTCGACACGCACGACCCTGACACCCCACTTGTCGGTGGCGTCATCGAGGATCTGGCGCAGCTTGCTGTTGATCAGCTCACGAGATGTCAGCGCCGAGTCGAGGTCGAGATCACCAATGACGTTTCTCAAGTTGGTCTGGGCCAGCTTGGTGATGGCGAGGATGAAGTTCCCGACGTTGTACTGCAGCTTGACCGGGTCCGTCGCCTCGTAGTAGATGACCGCGTCGACGGTGACCACCACGTTGTCCTTGGTGATGACTTCCTGGGGCGGAACGTCGATGACCTGCTCACGCATGTCCACCTTGGTCAGCCGCTTCACGAACGGCATGACCCAACGCAGGCCGGAGTCGACGGTCCTCTGGTATTTGCCGAGGAACTCGATCAAACCCTTCTCGAATGGTCGCACTACCCGGAACCCGGCCGCTGCGACGAGTATCAACCCCGCCGCCAGAATGGCGAAGAGGATTATTACTGGCGTCATTTATTCTTCCTTCCTTTTCTAAGACTTCTAAGACCCACTATGCGCTTTCGATCGGCTCGACCACAAGTCTCGTCCCGCTCACCTGCGTCACGATGATCCTTGTTCCCTTACTGATCGGCTGTGGGGCGACGGCCCGCCACTCCTCCGACTCCACTCTGACCATCCCCGAACCGGAGTCAGGGTCGATGTCCTCGAGGACTATGCCCTGGGTGCTCACCCACCGGTTGGCGCCGAGGACGGGCTGGTCGCCTTCGTCCTGTCGCTCGATGAACCTTCGGAGGAAGGCCATCGAGAAGATGGACACCCCGAAGAACACCAACCACTGGGCGATAACGGCGGCACCTATCCATGCCAGGATCGCTGATGCAGCTGCGCCGATCGCGAATGGCAGCAAGAAGAAGCCTGCGGTGAAGATCTCACCGATCCCCATCACCAACGCAAAGACGGTCCATAACCATCTCCATACTTCGTCTTCCACTTCGCTACCTCCTTGTCCGGCAAGTGCGGCTGCGGCCAGCACTGCCACCGTTCCTATTCCGTACATCCATAAATCTCGCCGGTTCGCCCGCGATCTGGCGGTCACACCTGACCGGAAATCCTTCCAGGTTGCCGTACCGCGTCTCTGCCCCCGGTAGGCCATGGCCCAGCTCTCGGCGAACTCGCCGGGGTCCGTCCCGACCACGTCGGTGAGGGTCCGTCCGTCGGCTTCGGCGTCACTCAGGTGCTGGTCCAGCTCCTGGCGCATATTGGCAACGGCGTCCTTGGGCAGCCCGGCTTCGAGCCAGTACCGCTCGATCTCGCCGATTGTCCGACCACGGTCAGTCATCGTCGTCTGCGCCTTCTTCGCCATCTCCGCTGAGAACACTATCCACCGAATCGCGGAACCCCGACCAGTCGCGGCGCCACTGGGCGAGCACCCGGCTTCCGTCGTCCGACATCCGGTAGTACTTCCGAGCCGGCCCTTCCGAGCTCTGCACCAGGTAACTCTCGATCAATCCCTGCTTCTGGAGTCGGGAGAGAAGCGGGTAGATCGAACCTTCGCTTGCCAAATCGAGCCCCCGACTTCGCAGCTTCGACACCATCTCATACCCGTAGGACGGCTCCTCGTGAATGATCGACATCAGGCACATGTCGAGCACTCCGTGAAGAAGCTGGGTCCTCCTGTCCTGGTTGGTCTTCCGCTGTCCGGCACTTCTAGGTACCATGCATTACATAGTACTTGACAATCACGAATTGTAAAGCGGTAATGGCAATGGGGAGACGAGGGATGCCCTAGGGGCGTCTGCTCTGGAGGGAGTCGCGGATCTCGGTGAGCAGCCGCACCTCGTCGCTGGGCCCTGCCTCCTCCTCGGCTTTGGCGCTGACCCGGTTGTACGCCTTGATGACGAAGAACATGACCAGGGCAACGATGACGAAGTTGAGCGTGGCGACTAGGAAGGCTCCGATCCTGATGTCGGAGACGACCCAATTCGAGAGATTGTCGATGGTGAGGATCTTTCCGATGATCGGGTTGATGATGTCCTCGCTGAGACTGGTGACAACCGAGGCAAAGGCGATCCCCATGACAAATGCGACCGCGATCTCGACCAGGTTTCCTTTGTTGATGAAATCTCGGAACTCTTTGATCACCGCGTCTCCTGTTTTGGGCCGTTGGGTAAAGGGTACCTTTGAAACAACGATCGCCCGGTTACCAGCGGGTTGGGTTTCATGGATAAACCTGATACACTAAGACTCAAGTTTTCTATCAAGGTAGGACATGAACCCGGAGAAATTGACCACACGGACCAGGGAGGCGTTGCTCACCGCCACCCAACTCACCAAAGAGCACAACCACAGTGCAGTCGAGCCAGCACACCTCGGACTTGCACTGCTCGCACAGCAAGAAGGCATCGTCTATCCCACCCTGGACCGGCTCGGGGTCAACCCGGTTGAGATCCGTCGTGCCCTCCAGTCGATTCTCGACGATGCTCCGAAGGTCTTCGGAGATACCGAGGTCTCCGGTTCGACGAGATTCAACAGGTTGCTCGAGCGCGCCGAGAAGCACCGCAAGGCCCTGGGCGACGATTACCTCTCGGTCGAGCACCTCCTGCTCGGTCTGTCCGAAGACGATGGGCCCACCGGCGAGGCCTTGCGGAGCAGCGGTGTCGACACCAACTCCCTGCTCGAGGCAATTGCAGCGATCAGGGGCACCAGGAGAGTCACTTCGGAGGATCCCGAGTCGACCCTGCAGGCCCTGGAGCAGTACGGCCGGGACCTGACTGCCGCCGCGCGTCAGGGAAAACTCGATCCTGTGATCGGACGCGACGACGAGATCCGGCGGGTGATCCAGGTTCTCTCCCGCAGGACCAAGAACAACCCGGTCCTCATCGGTGAGCCCGGAGTGGGGAAGACAGCGATTGTCGAAGGCCTCGCCCGCCGCATCGCTGATGGGGATGTCCCCGAAGGTCTCAAGACCAAGCGAATAGTGGCCCTCGACCTCGGTTCGATGGTCGCCGGTGCCAAATACCGCGGTGAGTTCGAAGAGCGCCTCAAGGCGGTGCTCGACGAGATCAAAGACTCCCAGGGCGAGATCATCACCTTCCTCGACGAGTTGCACACCGTGGTGGGGGCGGGAGCGGCCGAGGGCGCAATGGACGCTTCCAACATGCTCAAGCCGATGCTGGCCCGCGGTGACCTGAGGATGATCGGTGCCACCACCCTCGACGAGTACCGCAAGCACATCGAGAAGGACGCGGCCCTGGAGCGGCGCTTCCAGCCGGTTCTCACCGAACCGCCGTCGGTGGAAGACACAGTCGGAATTCTCCGGGGACTCAAGGAACGCTATGAAGTCCATCACGGTGTGCGCATCACCGATGCTGCCCTCGTAGCCGCCGCGGTGCTCTCCGACCGCTACATCCCGGCTCGCTTCCTGCCCGACAAGGCAATCGACCTCATCGACGAGTCGGCGTCGCGGCTCCGGATCGAGATCGACTCGATGCCGGAGGAGATCGACGAACTGACCAGAAGGAAGATTCAGCTCGAGATCGAGCGGGAGGCGCTGAAGAAGGAGACCGATACGCTGTCGGTCGAACGTCTCGAGGGTGTGGAACAGCAGATCGCCGATCTCACCGAAGAGATCGACTCCCTGAGCGGTCGGTGGAACCTGGAAAAAGACGTGATCGGGAAGATCCGGTTGCTGAAACAGGAGATCGAAGACTCCCGGGTCGAGGCGGAGCGAGCCGAGCGCCAGGGCGACCTGGCCAGGGCTGCCGAACTTCGATACGGCAAACTCACCCAGCTCGAAGCGGATCTTGCTGAGAACGAGACCGAACTGGCACGCCTCCACGAGAACGGCTCGATGCTCTCCGAGGAGGTCACCGAACAGGATGTCGCCGAAGTCGTCGCCCGCTGGACCGGAATCCCCGTGTCGAAGCTGATGGAAGGTGAGACCGAAAAGCTGATCAGGCTCGAAGACCACCTCCACCAACGCGTTGTGGGCCAGGACCGGGCGGTCATCTCGGTCGCCAACGCAATCAGGCGGAACCGTGCCGGGCTCTCTGACCCGCATCGCCCGGTGGGGTCGTTCCTTTTCCTCGGGCCCACCGGTGTGGGAAAGACAGAGCTGGCCCGGGCACTCGCCGGGTTCATGTTCGACGACGACCGGGCGATGGTCCGCATCGACATGTCCGAATACATGGAGAAGCATTCGGTGAGCAGGTTGATCGGAGCGCCACCCGGATACGTCGGGTACGACGAAGGAGGTCAGCTCACCGAAGCGGTGCGACGTCGCCCTTACTCGGTGGTGTTGCTCGACGAGGTGGAGAAGGCTGCTCCGGAAGTGTTCAACGTGCTGTTGCAACTGCTCGACGACGGCCGACTCACCGACGGACAAGGACGAACCGTCGACTTCACCAACTCGGTATTGATCATGACGTCGAACCTGGGCTCGGAGCACATACTGTCTGACCTGCCCGCCGATGTGATCGAAACCAGGGTCCTCGACGCGGTCCGCAACCACTTCCGGCCCGAGTTTCTCAACCGGATCGACGACATGATCGTTTTCGATCGATTGACCCGTGACGACCTGCGCAAGATCGTCGAAATCCAGCTGGAAGAGTTGAGACGCAGACTCGAGACAAGAAGGCTCGACCTCGTCGTTTCCGACGATGCCCTCGACCTGCTCGCTGAACGGGGGTTCGACCCGGTGTACGGGGCGCGACCCTTGAAGCGGCTTCTGCAAACCAGTATTGCCGACCCGCTGGCGAAGGCCCTGCTCGAGGGTTCGTTCGCCGATGGCGACACCATCAAGGTCGAGGTCGATCAGGGAGAGCTCGCCTTCTCCAATTGAGCACTGACGGAGGTAAGTCGGGTTTGTCGCCGGAATTGCCTCCTCTGATGTAAGACTGATGGGTTCAATGAGCGGGCTGATCTTCAGATTCATGGTTCTGGTAGCGGCTGCCTCGATGACGGGCGTGACGGCATTCGATGTATCCGACGCGCCCGCGCCCCGGTCCGAACCGGCCCCGCCGAGTGCGGCTACGACCGTCCCCGCCCCGGCCACAACCCCACCGACTTCTGCCTCCGTTCCGGGTGTCCGGGTCGACGAGGGTGACGAGGAGGAGGTGCCGGAAGCACCCGATCAGACTGAAGCGACGCTTGTCTTTGGGGGTGACATCCTCATCCACTCCACGCTCCGATCCCGCGCTTCGCAGGGCGGCGATGCCTATGACTTCCGGCCGATGTTCGAGCCGATCCGGCCCTTCATCGCGCCTGCCGACCTGGCAATCTGCCATCTCGAAGTTCCGCTGACTTCATCCAACACCGACCTGTCGACCTATCCGCGGTTCAACGCACCACATGAAGTGGCCGAAGCGATTGCCTACGCAGGATTCGACGGTTGCTCGACAGCGTCGAATCACGCATTCGACAAGGGTGTGGCGGGTTTGGTCGATACCCTCGACATCTTCGATCGTGTCGGGCTTTTCCACGCGGGCACGGCGCGCACCCCCGAGGAAGCTGCGGGTGCCACCTTCTATGACACCGCCGGGCCCCGGGTTGCCCACATCGCCGGGACCTACTGGCTGAACGGTTTGAGCACTCCGGAAGGCCAGGATTGGCTGGCGCAACGACTCGACGTCGATGCGATGCTCGACATGGCCGATTCTGCTCGCAGGGCGGGCGCCGACCTGGTTGTGGTGAGTGTCCACTGCTGCACCGAGTATCGGTCCGAGCCGACACCCGAACAGGTGGAGATCTTCGACCGGCTCATTCGTTCGCCATCGGTGGATCTCGTGGTGGGCCATCACAGCCATGTCGTCGGGCCGGTCGACACGGTCGACGGCGAATACCTGATCTACGGGATGGGCAATCTCCTCTCCGGCCAGTTACACCGCACCGATACCCGGGAGGGATACCTGGCGATTGCCCGGGCAGAATGGGCCGACGGGCGGTGGGCTTTTGTCGCAGTCGAAGCGTTGCCGGTTTTCGTCGAAGGCGGCACCTACCGGGTCGTCCCAGTCGGTGCCGGCACTGCCTCCTACGACCGGACTATGGCGACTCTGAACTCCCGTGGCGTGGAAGTTTCGCCGTATCAGCCAGGTGTGAATGACGGGCCGGGGTGACGCGGTATTGACTCTTTGCCCGCACGGGCGTACGGTGTCCGCCACATGACCGGAAATCACCTCTCGCAGTCGACGCACACCTGGTGGTGGGGCTGGGACGCGCCTGAGGTGGCATCCAGCGGTTAAGCGAGAGCTCACACCACTATCCGATACCCACCTCCGGTCTGGCAGGTGGGTTTTCTTATTGGCCACCAGCCACACCGGTTGAAGGAGAAACCTTGAACCAGATATTCGACATCCCCGCCGACCTCGACACGCCAACTTCGGCATATCTCAAACTTGCTCCGCTCGACCCGCGCTTTCTGCTGGAAAGCGTCGAGCACGGAGAACGTGTCGGCCGGTACTCGTTCATCGGTTTCGGCGAAGGCCTCGATGTGACCGCGGAGAACGGTGTGGTGACGTCCGGTGACCATAAGACTTCGACCGATGGCACGATTCGGGGTCTGATGGAGGCGTTGCGGGACTCGTTGTCGCGGACACCGCGCCCCGGGCCGACCAGCGTCGACGTCCCATTCCACGGGGGCCTGGTCGGAGCCGTTGGCTTCGATGTTGCATACCGGTTGCCCGGAGTGATGTCGGACCACGACGGCAGCGGCGTGGAAATGGCGTTCTACGCCCCACCGTCGATCCTCGCCTTCGACCATCTCAGCCGAAGGGCCGCGCTGCTACACGATGGCTCCGAGGCCGAGCGCCAGGAATTGCGGGCGACGGTCATCCGGCTTCTGGCCGGTGCCATCCCGGACCGAAACGGCCACAGCAATTCCTTCGATCAAGCAACATCATCGATGGATGAAGCCGCCTTTACCCGCTCGGTAGAGAGCGCAAAGAGCCACATCAGTGCAGGCGACGTCTACCAGCTCGTGCTTTCTGTCGGATTCGAAGGTCGTGCCGACGTCCACCCGTTCGACGTGTACCGGAGCCTGCGGTTGCTCAACCCATCGCCGTACATGTACTTCATGGATCTCAACGGAATGCAGATAATCGGCTCGTCGCCCGAGGCGCTGGTCAGGTTGAACGGGAGACGCGCCGAGCTCCGCCCTATTGCCGGCACCCGTCCCCGACTCATCGACGCCGACGATGACCTGGCAGCGGAGCGAGAGCTTCTGGGCGATGCCAAGGAAGCAGCCGAGCATGTGATGCTGGTCGACCTCGCTCGTAACGACCTTGGCCGGGTGGCCGTCCCCGGGACGATCAAGGTGGATCCCTACCGAACGATTGAGAAATACAGCCACGTCATGCATCTGGTCAGCGGAGTCTTCGGCGATCTCGAGGATGGCGCAGACAGCTTCGACGTGTTCGCCGCAGCTTTCCCGGCCGGGACCGTGGTCGGGGCGCCCAAGGTGCGGGCGCTGCAGCTCATCGAGGAAATGGAGCCAAGAAGAAGAGGGTTCTACGCAGGAACGGTTGGATACTTCGGGCACGGTGGGACCATGGACCAGGCAATAACGATCAGAACCATCGTCATGGAAGGTGACCGTTACCGGTTCCAGGCCGGTGCGGGGATCGTCGCCGACAGCGACCCTGAGTCCGAATGGCAGGAGGTCCAATCGAAGTCCGGGGCGATGCGTGACGCGATCGAGATGGCCGCAGGAGGGCTGCTGTGAGCCGGGTGCTTCTCGTCGACAACTACGACTCGTTCACTTACAACGTGGTTCAGGCCCTGCGCATCCTCGGAGCCGAAGTCGAGGTGCGGACCAGCGACGACATCACTGTCGCCGCTGCCCGCTCGTTCGGCGCGACCCATCTGGTGATCTCACCGGGGCCGGGGCGTCCCGAAGACGCCAACGGCAGTATGTCGATTGTCGAAGCGATGCTCGAAGAGCTCCCGATCCTCGGGGTGTGCCTCGGCCACCAGGTGATCGCCACGGTCCTTGGTGGAGTGGTGACCAGGGCTCCCGAGTTGAAGCACGGCAAGGCCTCTCCCGTCTACCACGACTCAAAGACTCTCTACGGAGGCCTCCCCAACCCCTTCGAGGCCGGCAGGTACCACTCCCTGGCCGTGCCCGAGGGTGAGTTGCCGCCCGAGCTCGAGGTTTCTTCGTTCACCTCCCAGGGTGTGGTGATGGGTCTGAGGCACAAGGACCTTCCCGTGGAGGGCGTCCAGTTCCATCCGGAGAGCCTGCTGACCCCGGACGGAGATCTCCTCCTCAGGAACTTCCTCGACATGGGGGACCGGAGATGAGAGAGACGCTCGACGTCCTCCTCGAGGGGACTCATCTGACAGCCGACCAGGCCGATGACCTGGTAAGTGAGATAACTTCAGGTGAGCACGATCCAGCCTTGGTCGGCGCTCTCCTGGTCGCTCTCCGCGCCAAGGGCGAGACGGCCGATGAGGTACGCGGCCTGGCCCGGGGCATGCGCCGGCTCGCCAGGGCGCCCGAATTGGACGGTGCCGGTGCGGTGGATGTCGTCGGCACCGGGGGCGACGGGTCTGGATCGCTCAACCTCTCCACCGGTGCCGCGTTGCTGACTGCTGCCGCCGGTGCACGAGTCGTGAAGCACGGCAACCGCTCGATGAGCAGCCAGTCGGGGAGTGCCGACGTCCTCGAGCAACTCGGCGTGCCGATGCCCATGGATGAAGCGGACGCCGGAGAGTTCTTCGCCCGGTACGGCTTCACCTTCCTCTTTGCGCCCTACTACCACCCGGCTATGGGTGCCGTCGTTCCGGTCCGGAAGGCACTCGGGGTCCGCACCGTCTTCAACCTGCTCGGTCCGCTCACCAATCCGGGAAGGCCCGACTATGCGGTTATCGGCGCCTGGAGCCTCGAAACGGCGCGACTGATGGCAGGCGCCATCGCCGGATCCGACATGAAGCGAGCCTTCGTCTGCCATGGTTCGAACGGCTGGGATGAGCCGACACCGGTGAGCCCCTTCCACCTGCTCGATGTGTCGGACGGGAGTGTGCGGGAGTCCGTGGTAGACCCCCGCGATTACGGGCTCGAGATGTGTCCGCCTTCCGCCCTTGCCGGCGGGACACCGGAACAGAACGCTGCCGGCTTGCGCGATGCCTTGGGCGGAAGTCCCGGTGCGCACCGCGACGCCCTCGTCCTTGGCACTGGCCTGGCCCTCCACGTGAGCGGTCACGTTGCGAAACTCGATGACGGCCTGGCAGCAGCCGCTGAGGCAATCGATGACGGCCGTGCCAGCAGCCTCATCGAGGCGATCGCTGGAGGGGAAGAATGAGCGATTTCCTCGCCAGGATGGATCTCTCCAGCCGTACCCGGCTCGCAGCTGCTCGTGGGATCTCCACCATCGAGTCGATGCGACGCCGGGCTGAGATGGTCCCGACGGACGGGTTGCCCACTGGTTTCCTGCTGTTTGCGGAGATAAAGCCCGTATCCCCGGCCGAGGGCTCCCTCGCCGGGACGGGTTTCTTCGATCTGGTCAGGGCCTATGAGTCGGGTGGCGCTGCCGCGATTTCGGTGCTCACCGAACCGACCGAATTCGGCGGGTCGCTGCAGCTCCTCGAGGAAATCGCCGACTCGACCTCGCTTCCGGTGATGAGAAAGGATTTCATCGTCGACCCATTTCAGGTGTGGGAGGCGCGTGCCCATGGTGCCAGCGGCGTGCTTGCCATCGCCCGCCTGCTCGATGCGGAAATGTTGGTTGAGATCTCCCGGGTGGCCCGAGAAGCCGATATGTTCCTCCTGGTGGAGGCGTTCGATCGCTCTGACTTCGAGGCGCTCTCCGGGCTCGATTTTTCCGGCGGCCACCTGCTGTTGGGGGTCAACTCCCGCGACCTCGACACCCTCGCATTGCGGCCAAGCGCCCATGAGCAGCTGGCGGAGATGCTTCCCGAAGGCTGTGTTGCGATCGCCGAGAGCGGCATCGGCTCACCCGAGCAGGTTCGAGCGTTGATGGTGATGGGATACCACGGCGTGCTTGTCGGAACATCGCTCATGCGCTCCGATGACCCCGGCGCCGACGTCGCCGCGCTTGTCGCGGCAGGAGCAGAGTCATGAGCCTGTGGGTGAAGCTTTGCGGTGTTCGCTCCGAAAGTGACATCGAATCGGCCGTCGCTGCGGGAGCCGATGCGGTGGGGGTGGTGATGACGCCTTCGGTGCGACAGGTCGAGATCGAAGTGGCGAAGCGTCTGGTTCTCGCCGCACCGGATCATCTCGTCAAGGTGGGAGTCTTCTACAGGCCCGATCGAGCTCACGTCGAGAATGTCCGCGACCAAGTGCCTTTCGACCTGTTTCAGGCAGAGCCGGAGTCGCTGGCGGGCATCGAAGGCATTCGCGTGTTGCCGGTCGTGCATGACAGGGTCGATCTTCGCACCGCGGTTGCCAGCGCAGCCGGGGCGTCAGCCGATGGGAGGGTACTGGTCGAGAGTGCCGGGCGCGGGGGTACCGGCGCCGCCCCTGATTGGGATCGGGTGGCGGCAATCGGGCAACTCGATCACGTGATAATCGCCGGCGGACTGACACCGGACAACGTCGCCGGCGCGGTCTCTACGCTGCGTCCGGGCGGTGTGGACGTGAGCTCCGGGGTGGAGTCTTCACCCGGTGTCAAAGACCCGGATTTGATGAGAAGTTTTGTCGAGATGGCGCGAAGTGCCGTCACGGAGGTCGTGAGATGAGCGAAAACAACAAGGATGTTCTGAAGGAGACAGGAAGGCTGGGGGACTACGGGGGCCGCTACGTACCCGAGGTGCTCATGCCCGCCCTCACCCGGTTGGAGAGAGAGGCGACCCGCCTCCTCGCCGACAGCGCGTATCAGGACGAACTGGCTGCTGAACTGCGCGACTGGGTAGGCCGTCCGACCCCTCTGACCAGAGCTGCCCGCCTCGGTGAGAAATGGGGTGGGGAGATCTGGTTGAAGCGGGAGGACCTCGCCCATACCGGGGCGCACAAGATCAACAACGCCGTCGGCCAGGCGATCCTCGCCCGCGAGATGGGGGCCTCCCGGGTCATCGCCGAGACCGGGGCCGGCCAGCACGGAGTGGCCTCGGCGGCCGCCTGTGCCCGGATCGGCCTCGATTGCACCGTGTACATGGGTGCGGTCGACATCGAGCGTCAGGCCCCGAACGTGGAGAGAATGCACCTCCTCGGGACCAAGGTGGTCCCTGTCGAGTCCGGCGACAGAACCCTGCGCGCCGCCATCAACGAGGCGATGCGCGACTGGGTGGCCGACCCCGAAGACACCTACTACCTGCTCGGCTCGGCGGTGGGCCCGCACCCCTATCCGTGGATGGTCAGGGAGATCCAGTCTGTCATCGGCCGTGAAGCCCGCACCCAGTTCCAGGAGCTCAACGATCGCCTGCCCGACGTCGTGATCGCTTGTGTCGGCGGCGGCTCCAATGCAATCGGGATCTTCCACCCATTTGTCGGCGATGCCAAAGTGGCGCTGCTCGGTGTCGAGGCCGGGGGGACCGGCCCGGGTGCAGGGGCCAATGCGGCCACGATCGTCCATGGCTCTCCCGGGGTGCTCCACGGAACACACTCTTATCTGCTCCAGGATGCCGACGGTCAGGTCTTCGAAACCCACTCTGTCTCGGCGGGCCTCGACTACCCGGGGGTTGGCCCCGAGCACGCGTTCCTCTCCGACACGGGCCGGGCCACATATGTCGAGGCCACAGACGATGAGGCGCTGTCGGCCCTCGACGAGCTGGCGAGAACGGAGGGAATACTCGCCGCCCTCGAGTCGAGCCACGCTCTCGCCGGGGCGCGGAGGCATCTGGCTGAGAGCCCCGGGGATGTGGTTCTCGTCGGGCTGTCGGGACGGGGCGACAAAGACATCGACATCCTTCGCGGGCTGCGCCGATGAGCGGCGCTCAGAGACTGACCGAGGCGCTGGCCGGGTCGGGTCCGGCAGTGGTGCCTTATCTCACAGCCGGATATCCCGACATCGACAGTTTCGCGAAGTGGCTCGACGCACTTTGTGGGGTCGCTCCTGCTGTCGAAGTGGGCGTTCCTTTCAGCGACCCGATGGCGGACGGGGCGTCGATCCAGGAGTCATCCCGGCTTGCCCTTGCCGGGGGGACCACGCTGGAGAAGGTGCTGGCCGCTCTCGAGACCCGCGACCCGGATCCAACTCCGCTAGTTGTCATGAGCTACCTGAACCCCCTCCTCGCCTTCGGTATCGACCGGCTGATGCCACGCTTCGGGGAGGCCGGGGTCTGTGCTCTGGTGATCCCCGACCTGCCCTTGGAGGAGTCCGGCATCGTCGCCGGCGCCGCGAAACGGGCCGGCATCGGGCTCGTCCAGATGGTGACTCCCCTGACTGATCCGGACCGTCTCGGGGTACTCTGCTCTGAGAGTCAGGGTTTTGTATATGCCGTGACGATGACCGGGACAACAGGAGGTGCCGTTGCCGACAGTGAGGCGGTTGGAGAGTACCTGGATCGGGTTCGCTCCCATGCCGAGGTTCCGGTGTTGGCGGGTTTTGGTGTCCGGACCCGGGAACAGGTACGGGCACTCGCTCCACACTGCGACGGGGTCATCGTCGGCAGCGCCATCGTGGAGGCCATCTCTTCTGGTGGCAGCCCGGTGGATTTGGTCGAGGAGTTGAACGGATGATTGCGACACTGAAAGCGGGATGCTCGCTGGCCGACAAGGCGGCGATAATCCGCCACATCGAAAGTCAGGGGCTCCGGGTCCACGTCGGTGACTCTGGGCAGAATCCGGTCGTGAGCATCATCGGCAATCCCTCCGCAACACTCGCAGACGAATTGCGAGGGTTCGGCGGTGTCGAGTCGATCAGCCTCGACGCCCCCTCGTACCCTCTCGTCTCGCTCGGCTCCCAACCCGGCCCGTCGAAGGTCCGGGTGGGAGACATCACCATTGGTGGTAACGCAATCGTGGTGATGGCTGGCCCATGCTCGGTGGAGTCTCCCGAACAACTCGAGGAGGTGAGCCGCGGTGTCGCCGCGGGCGGGGCAGTGATGCTCAGAGGCGGGGCGTTCAAGCCGCGCACGTCGCCCTACAGCTTCCAGGGGATGGGCGAGGACGGTCTCAAACTGCTTCGGGAGTGCGGCGACCTGACCGGTCTCGCCGTCGTCTCCGAGTGTGTCGCCCCCGAAGATATCGCTCTGATGGTGGACCACGTCGACATGCTGCAGATTGGGGCGCGGAACATGCAGAACTTCCGGTTGCTCTCCGCCATGGGGGAACAGCCCAGGCCGGTACTCCTCAAGAGGGGGATGATGTCGACCATCGACGAGTTCCTCCTCGCCGCCGAGTACATCATGGATGCGGGGAACCCCCGCGTCGTGATGTGTGAGCGGGGAATCCGGTCTTTCGATACCGCCACCCGATCGACCCTCGACATCAGCGCGGTCCCCGTCCTCAAGGAGAGGACCCATCTCCCCGTGATCGTCGACCCGAGCCACGCCGCCGGGCGCAGATCCCTGGTTCCGAGCCTGGCGGCCGCCGGGATCGCCGCCGGCGCTGACGGCTTGTTGATCGAGGTGCACAACAACCCCGCGATCGCCCTGAGTGATGGCCCGCAGAGCCTGACGATCGAAGGTTTCAAGGAGACAATGGGCACCATCGGCCGGGTGGCCACCGCCATGGGTCGCTCAGTGGCCACGCTCTAACTCCGGAGCGCGCCCCCAGGTGTCACGGGTGGGGAAAAGCTAGAACGGTCGTTTTGTGCCGATGCCGACCACTTTGGAGAGGGCGCGGTCGCCGTTTTCGGAGACCGGTACCAGTTGGGCGTCGCCCCGGTGACCGTCGATAGTCTCCAGCGTCACCATCAGGGCCTTTCCCGCCACCGCGGTGTTCTTCAGTGTCTCCAGCACGCCTGTCCAGTTTCCGTGCTCGGCGTCTGCTTCGAGCGACACCCTCCCGGTCGTGAGGAGCACACCGTCACTTCCCAGGATCCGTACGGGGCCCTGGTATCCATCACTCATCGGCTTCCTCCAAGCGGCGGGCGCAGGTTGCTCCGGAGGATTATCTCATGCCGGTAGGAACGCCGTAACTCGTTGGCGATCCGGCGGTTCTTCTCCTCCAGTTCGCTCACCCGGTCACGGAGGCGTTGGGTTCTCTTCTTCAACTGTCGGTTCTCCTCCTGCAAAGCGAGGACCCTGCGGACCCCCTCCAGGTTCAGGCCCTGGCCGGTGAGATCCTGGATGAGTTGGAGGCGCTCGATATCGTCGCGCGAGTATCTGCGGGTGCCTCCGGGAGTTCGGAACGGGTCGATCAAGCCTTTCCGTTCGTAGATCCGTAACGTTTGCGGGTGCATGCCCGCCAACTCGGCGGCGACCGAGATAACGAAGACAGCCTCCACCGACTTGCTCATGTCACATCCTTCAGATACCCGCGGACGTCTTCACCATTCTCGTCGGCGAGAGCCTCGAGAAGCTTCTTTTCCTCACGGGACACCTTGGTGGGCACCGCGACCTCGACTGTGACCAGGAGATCGCCGGGACGACCGGATTCTGGCTGAACGCCCCGGCCCTTGACCCTGAACGTCTTCCCTGACGGTGTACCGGCCGGGATCCTCAGCTTGACGCCGCCGTTCAATGTGGGAACTTCCATCTTGGTCCCGAGTGCAGCCTCGGTGTATGTGATGGGAACTTTCAACGTCAGGTTGTTCCCCTTCCGCCCGAAGAGCTTGCTGGCGGCGACACGGATGTGGACCAGGAGGTCGCCGGAAGGGCCGCCCATCGTTCCGGGAGCGCCTTTGCCGCGAAGTCGCAGGGTCGACCCATCCTTGACTCCGGCCGGGACCCGGAGTTTGATGTCGCGGGTCTTCATCTCCGAACCGGAGCCCCGACACTGGCTGCACGGCTTTTCGATCAGCTGGCCTCTGCCGCCGCATTCCGGACAGGGTTGGGTGAAAGAGAAGAAGCCCTGGTTCTGGGCCACCATCCCCCGCCCACCGCATGTCGGGCAGGTGGTCACCGACGTGCCGGGCTCTGCACCCGAGCCTCCACACTTCGAGCACGTGGCTGCGCCACGCACCGAGATCGTGGTGGTCACACCATGAGCTGCGTCGTCGAACCCGATGGTCAGATCGGCCTCCATGTCGGCTCCCCGGGTCGGTCCGCTGCGTGTCCTGCGGCTGCCGCCGAAGAGGTCTCCGAATCCGCCGAGGAGGTCGCTCAGATCTTCGACCCGAACTTGTTGTCCACCGCTGAAACCACCGAAACCTCCTCCGCCGGTCCCGAATCCGCCGGTGGCTACCAGGCGGCGGACCTCGTCGTACTCTTTCCTCTTTTCGGGGTTGGAGAGCGTTGCATGCGCCTCGGAGATCTCCTTGAACTTTTCCTCGGCTTCTTTGTCGCCGGGGTTGGCGTCGGGATGATGGGTCTGGGCCAGCTTTCGATATGCCTTCTTTATCTCCTCGGCGGGTGCGTCGGGAGATACGCCAAGCACCTTGTAGAAGTCCTTGTCTACCCAATCGCGGTTCATGATTCCTGTGACTCGAGAGTTACCAGAGCGGCCCTGATCAGACGGTCATTGAGCACGTAGCCGCGCCGAAGCTCCTCGTCGACCACGAGCTGTCCGTTCCCCGCTGGTGCCCCGACCGGTTCGTGGACCTCGGGGTCGAACTTCTCTCCAACTGCGGGGACGACCTTTAGCCCCTCCTCGGCCAGTGCATTCAAGAGCTGTTCTCTGGTCTTCTCCATACCTGTCATCAGTTGTTTGCCGGCATCGGACTCGACTTTGATCGAGAGCGCGGCGTCGAAGGAGTCGAGTGCGGGAAGGAGCTTGCGGATCACGCGTTCGGCAGCCGTGTCGAGCATTGCTGACTGCTCGCGCAATGCTCGCTTACGAAAGTTATCGAAGTCGGCGGCGACCCGCTTCAGGTCATCGAGGTAAGACGTTCCCTCTTCCCGTGCCTCGGCGAGAAGGCCGAGGAGCATCCGGGTGGCCTCGTCGGGATCATCCGGGAGCTCGATACCAAGATCATGAGCGGAGACTGCGGGGTCACCGTGCCCGGCCCTATCCAGGGCCGAGCTACGGTTCGCCTCTTCCTCCATTGCTGGAGTGTCCGGGTCCGTCATAGGTACCTGTCGCTCAGGAGTTCTCGTCGGCGGGCTGCTCGTCGTCATCGTCGACTATCTCGGCTTCGACGATGTCGTCATCCTCGTCCTGTTCAGCGTCAGCTTCGCCCTGGGCGGCTTGTTCCTGGGCGGCCTGCTGGTAGAGCCGTGTCGCCATCGCCTGGCTCGACTCGATGAGGGCATCCATCGACTTCCTGATCAACTCGGTCTCGGTCGATTCGTCCTCGAGATTCGCCTTGAGCTCTGCGAGGGATGACTCGACGGATTCCTTCTCCTCGTCGGTCATCTGCTCGCCTGATTCGGCGAGAAGGGTCTCGGTCTGGTTGACCAGTTGATCCGCCTGGTTGCGAGTCTCGACCGATTCGCGACGCTTCGCGTCTTCCTCGGCGTACTTCTCGGCATCCTTGATCATCTGGTCGATCTCGTTTTCGGCAAGGGCCGAACCGCCGGTGATGGTCATCGCCTGCTCCTTGGAGGTGGCGAGGTCCTTGGCGTTGACGTGGACGATCCCGTTGGCGTCGATGTCGAAAGTGACTTCGATCTGGGGAACACCCATCGGTGCAGGCGGGACACCGGTCAGCCTGAACTTACCGAGGCTCTTGTTGTCGGCGACCATCGTCCGCTCACCCTGCAACACGTGGATTTCCACTTCTGGCTGATTGGGCTCGGCGGTGGTGAATATCTCCGAACGCTTGGTTGGGATCGTGGTGTTGCGCTCGATCATCCTGGTCATGACTCCGCCCTTGGTCTCGATGCCCAGGGTCAGCGGCGTGACGTCGAGGAGGAGGATGTCCTTGACATCTCCCTTGAGCACACCGGCCTGGATGGCCGCGCCTGCCGCAACGACTTCATCGGGGTTGACCCCTTTGTGGGGATCTTTTCCGGTGAGTTCCTTGACCAGGGCCTGAACCGCAGGCATCCGGGTCGAACCACCGACCATTACTACATGCTCGATCTCATCTACCGAGATACCGGCATCCTTGATCGCCTGCTCGAACGGTGACCTGGTCCTCTTGAGCAGGTCTGCGGAGAGCTTCTCGAACTCCGAGCGGGTCACTTTCTGCTGGAGGTGGAGCGGCCCGGCGTCGGTGGCGGTGACGAAGGGAAGGTTGACCTCGGTTTCGGCGACACTGGATAGCTCGATCTTCGCCTTCTCGGCCGCTTCCTTCAGTCGCTGCATCGCCATGCGGTCTTTGCTCAGGTCGACTCCGTGGTCGTTCTTGAAGCTGGTGACGAGGTGATTCATCAGGACCTCGTCCCAGTCGTCACCACCGAGTTTGGTGTCACCGGAGGTCGACTTGACCTCGAACACGCCGTCGCCGATCTCGAGGACGGAGACGTCGAAGGTCCCACCGCCGAGGTCGTAGACGAGGATGGTCTGGTCGGCTGCTTTGTCGAGGCCGTAGGCGAGAGAAGCCGCGGTGGGCTCGTTGATGATGCGCAGGACGTTGAGGCCGGCGATCTGGCCGGCTTCCTTGGTTGCCTGACGCTGGGCGTCGTTGAAGTACGCAGGGACGGTGATCACCGCGTCGGTGACAGTGTCGCCGAGGAAAGACTCGGCGTCCCTCTTCAGCTTCATCAGGATGCGGGCCGAGATCTCCTGGGCGTTGTAGCTCTTGCCGGAGATGTCCACCGACCAGTCGGTCCCCATGTGGCGCTTGACCGAGCGAACCGTGTGATCTGGATTGGTGATCGCCTGGCGTTTTGCGGCCTCACCGACGAGCACCTCGTCCTCTTTGAACGAGACCACCGATGGAGTGGTGCGGGCGCCTTCGGCGTTGGCGATGATGGTGGGGTCGCCACCGTCGAGCACCGCGATGACGCTGTTGGTCGTTCCGAGGTCGATTCCTACTGCTTTTGCCATGAATTCAGTCCTTTTCAGGTGAGATTTCTAAGTGATGGACAATGGTACAACCTGAGTGTGGTTATATCAAGTTTGAGATCCCGTTCCTAATGCATGGCGTCTCATATCTGATATCTGGGGCAAACAGAAACGGTGGGCAGCGGTGGATTAGCCAGCGAGAGACTGGATGTAGCTGACCAGGTCGTTGATCTCGGCTTCGGTGAGCTGGTCGGCGTAGTCGGCGGGCATCACGGCGGCGAAGCCAGCGACGAGTTGGGCGCCCGGATCGACAATGGAGTTGAAGAGGTAGGAGGTGTCGGCGATGACGGTCTCGCCCGATTCGAGGGGCCTGCTGGCGCCCGCCACGCCACTGAACGTGGGGCCGGTGCCCGGGGGTCCGTCGACACTGTGACAGGCAAGGCAACCGGTGTCGTTGGCGAGCTGCAGACCGCGTGCGGCCGCTTCAGGGTCGACGACAATCGGTGTGGTGGTGTCGGTCGCGCCGTTGCCCCCCAGGTCACCACCTCCGTAGAGCCAGAACCCGGCTCCGAGGACGAGCACGACGAGCAGAGCCAGGCCTGCTTCCGCAGCACTTTTCAAGTTGACCTCTTCATTGGGATAGAACGGTAAACAATCGGGGAGCCAAACCTAAGCTTTAAACGTGTCTCCGGATTCTGGCAGGGTTCGACGTTGGACGCGGCGGGAGTTTCTCCGGGCCGCGGGGGTGAGCCTTGCTGGAGGGGTTGCCATCTTCACCGTCCAACGCCCGGCGCAGGCCTTGACGATCAACCCGCGCTCCTCATGGGCGACGGACCGGTCCCCGAAAGGCCCTCTTGCCGGCGAAGACGTCAGGTTCTTGATCGTCCATCACTCCGCATCCCAGAACGGACACACCCCATCCCAGGTGCCCGCGATCCTGAGGAGTTTCTTTGACTACCACACAAGCGCCGAGAAGGGGTGGAACGACATCGCGTATAACTTCCTGATCGACACGTCCGGCGGTATCTGGGAGGGCCGTTCGGGGAGCATCGCCGGTGCGGTTGCCGGCGACGCAACTGGTGGAAACCAGGGTTTCAGCCAACTGGTTTGTCTTATCGGAGACTTCAATGCCGCGGAGCCCTCAGCGCCTGCGCTCGAGTCCTTGACTGCCCTCCTTGCCTGGCTGGC
Source organism: Acidimicrobiia bacterium (assembly GCA_040880765.1). Lineage (GTDB taxonomy): Bacteria > Actinomycetota > Acidimicrobiia > Spongiisociales > ZC4RG35 > MA-ANB-1. Next base: position 57,655 of record JBBDHT010000071.1, read on the forward strand.
CGACAAACACGCCGTTGATACGTCTCCAGGAGCCCAGGTGAGTTTCACCTCCCGGGGCTCGAACCTATGGCCGGCCGGCGCAGCCGTTACCACACCGACGATCACCGGGCACCGGACGATGAGCAGCACCTCATGCCCCGGAGCCAGCCTCAACCAGATCGTCACGACGACTTTGACGGCCGATGTCCACGGGGCCCGGGCCGGGGTGCCCCCGGTGCAATCATCGACCACCACCAGCACCAAACCCATGCAGACGACGACAATTCCGGCGGAGACGACCATCCCGGCGGAGACGACCATCGCAGTCGATCCCACCACGTCGAAGGTTGCGATGACCAGCACCGCAGCCGATCCAATACCCACCGCCGGCACGCCCCCTCGGGTTGTCGCGACCGTTGCCGAGTCGAGCCCAACCGCACCGACGGTGGTACAGGTTGCGGAGGCTGGCCGACAGCCGATCGCGGAGTCGTCAGCGGCCCAGCAACCGCTGGTCTGGACCGCCGCCGGGCTGGGTGTGGCGGCCACGGCGGGTCTGGCCTGGCGTTATCGCCGGATGGGTGATTGAAAAAAAAGGGCATAATCGGTCGCCCAAACGACTTTCCCCGGTGGCACTCTGTAGTTTCGCCGTGCAAAGGAGTTGAAGCGTGGATCAAGTCGACGTCGCCGTTCTGGTCATCAGGCTCTGGGTGGGGTTTGTGATGATCGCCCACGGGGTCAATCATGGCCGCAGTCTCGACGGCACAGCCAGCTGGTTCGCGTCGAAGGGATTCAAATCCGCTCCGATGAACGCCCGACTCTCCGCGGCAAGCGAGATTTTGGTCGGCCTGGCTCTTATTGCCGGCCTCCTCACAACCCTTGCTGTCGTTGGTGTTGTGGCGACCATGTTCGTGGCCTTCTGGGCGATTCATCGCTTTGCCGGGTTCTTCAACTTCCATCGCCCTGACGAGGGGTACGAATATGTGGTGACACTTGCAGTCGTCAGCGCTGCAATTGCTTTGATAGGGCCCGGGCAATATTCGCTGGACAGCCTCTTCGGAATCGCCGATGACCTCAATGGCTGGGTGGGCGCGGCCGCAGTTGCTGCCGGCCTGGCGGTTGGCGCCGGCCAGATCGCAGTTTTCTGGAGAAAACCTGTGAACGACAACGACGAAAGTGAATGACGTAATGCTGTGGCAGCCCCTATCCGACTCCTTCGCCGTGACGCGAGAGCATCTTCATCAGCTCGCCTACTTCGCCCTGAGCCCGGCCCGTCATAGTGTCGAGGGCCGGATGGGGCTGAGACCGACACCCGGCGGCTTCGGGACACCGGAATTCGGAGGCCGTATCGCCAGGGTCGAGGGCGCGCTGGTCGTCCACGAAGATGGTGGCAACGTGGCCACCCAACCAATTTCGACGGTGCGGGCGGCGGCAGCGTTTTTCGGGAACACCTACGAGGAAGTCTGGTTCGAGGACTTCAAGGACCCGCTCGCCCCGATCGACCCCGATTTGCCGATCGAGGTCGACGATGAGGACTCGCGGCTTGTCGGAGCCTGGTTCGAGATGGGTTTTGCGGTCTTCGACTTGTTGCGAGAACGAAGCACGGCGGGCGACGATGCCTCGGCAGCTCAGATCTGGCCGGAGCATTTCGACGCGGCGATGGAGACGGGAAGCGCCGATGCCGGGGAAAGGGCAAGTTACGGGTTCTCACCGGGCGACGATGAGCACACCGATCCATACATCTACGTGGCCGCCTGGGGAGAGATAGACCGCTCCAATCCCTACTGGAACGACGCTGCCTTCAACGGGTCGAGCATGAGCTACGACGCCCTAGCCGGATCGCAGGACCCGGCCGGTGAGGCTCTCGCCTTCTTCGAGAAGGGTTACCAGATCCTCCACAGCGACATTTAACCCTTCAGTGTGTCGACGAGACCTCTCGCTGCGGCTGTGACAATCCTGATCGTCTCGTCGTAACCCTCTGCCGGCCCTCCCCAGGGGTCGGGGACCTCATCTTGGTCCGTGTCGGGGTCGAACGTCCGGAACAATCTGATCTTCGCCTGGGCTTCCTTCGACGGAGACATGTCGATCAGGTCGGCGAGATTCGACTTGTCCATCACCAGGATCATGTCGTATCGGTCGAAGTCGACCGGGTTGAACTTGCGTGCCCTACCGGTGATCTCCAGTCCTGCCCTGGCTCCAGCAGCGACCCCCTCCGGATGGGGGGGCTCGCCGACATGCCACGAGCCGGTGCCAGCGGAGTCGACCTCGACATCGATACCGGCTTCAGCGGCGGCTTTGCGGATGGCAGCCTCGGCGGCCGGCGATCGACAGATGTTGCCCAGGCAGACAACGAGGATCTTCATTTAGTGGCCTGTCCCAAAAATACTTGTGGCGTCTCTCCGGCCCTCGTCGCCGCGAATGCCATCCGTGGGAGTTTGAGCATCAAACTCCAGGCAACCCGATTTCATCGGGTTGCCCCTGGCTGCGTCGAAAATGCTCGCCGAACCTCCCGGGTGCGACTGCGCTTTTCTCCTTGCCAGATGACAACGATGACTCGGAGACACGCGCACACTATTTACGCGACAGACCACTGGTGGCAGCCCCGATCCGGTCCCGGGCGATCGCGAGGTAGCTGTTGTCGGTGTCGAAACCCACATAGTGTCTGCCGGTCTCGATGGCTGCCACTGCAGTGGTCCCGGAGCCAACAAACGGGTCGAGCACGAGGTCGGACCGGTAGGTGTACAGCTCGATCAGCCTGCGGGGGAGAGCGGTGGGGAATGGCGCGGGATGCCCGATTTTGCGGGCGCTTTCCGAGGGGATCTCCCACACGTCGAGCGTTGCTTCGAGGAACTCGTCTGTCTCGATGGTGGACTCAGATGGGAGTCCGAGCGTTTTACGCTCGTCGCGTTTGATTGCCCTGTCGAAGCGCCCCTTGGAGGCGATGACGACACGCTCGGTGATGTCCCGCAAGACCGGATTTTGCGGCGACCGGTATGAGCCCCAGGCACATGAGCCTCCGGCTCCTTTTGCCTTTTGCCAGATGACCTCACCGCGAAGCAACAGCCCCAACTCGTCCTGGAGGATGCGCACTACATCGGCGGAGAGTGATCGGTACGGCTTGCGGCCGAGGTTGGCAACGTTGACTGCGATCCTGCCCCCGGACTCCAGTTTGTCGACACACACCGCAAAGACGCCGGTCAGAATCTGGAGGTACTCCACGTAGCTCGCGGGGACATGCCCTTCGGCAAGGTCGGTCTCGTACTCCTTGCCGGCGAAATAGGGTGGCGAGGTCACCACCAGCGCGACCGAGTTGTCGGCCACTTGTTTGTCGGTCATCGCGGCCGCATCGCCGTGGAACAACGTGTCTATGGCAGCCGGCGGCGACACCAGGGCCTCGTCGGAGATACGGGGTGAATTGAACCGGTTGTAGAACGCAGAGGCGTCGTGGGACTCGCGCTTTCCCGAACCGAACTCAGATGTGATTGTGGCCAGACGGCGTCGGGTCATGCCATGAAGTTACCGGCGCCGAACGGTCTTGGGTGGCATCTGGGTATGATCATGGACGTCGACGGCGAACCGTAAGCCGCTGGCACCATCGTTGCACCACTAGAGCAAGCACCGTCGGAGAATGGCTGATATGGATACCTCACCTCTGCTGGAGACGGTCGAAATAGTTCTGGAAAGCGGTGAGACGGCCGAGCTCCGTCCCATCGTCCCTTCGGATGCCCCGCTCCTCGTCGCAGGGCTTTCGGGTCTCTCCGAATCGAGCCGCTTCGCTCGTTTTGGAGTCGGGATCGACAGCCTGAGCAAACAAGAGTTGAAGTACCTGACCGAGCTCGACCACCGGTCTCACGTGGCCTGGGGGGCCATGATCGGTGGGGAGCCGGCCGGAGTGGGCCGCTATGTCGTTATTCCCGAAGAGGGGTGTGCCGAGCTGGCTTTGACTGTTGCCGACAAGTTCCAGAGACAGGGTCTGGGAAGGGCACTCTTCGATGCACTGACCGCCGTGGCCCGCCACGACGGTGTGCCGAGTTTCTGTTTCGAGGTTGCTTCCTCGAATGAGGCGGTGAAGCGACTTCTGCGCCGTCTAACCGGCCAGGAGACCTCGAGCGGCCTCCTGCACGGGCGAATCAACGTCGCCGACCTGCCCCCTGGCGAATACAACGAGCAGCTACTCCTTCTCCTCGAGAAGTATCGGTCCTAACGAAGCTTTACTCGGCTGGCTCGAGCTCCAGAGCCGCCGAGTTGATGCAGTAACGCATACCGGTTGGCTGCGGTCCGTCGGGGAACAGGTGACCGAGGTGGCCGTTGCAGGTGGCGCAGCGGACCTCAGTGCGGACCATGCCGTAGGCGCGGTCTTCTATTTCCTCGATCTTGCCCTGGTCTAGGGCTGCGTAGAAGCTGGGCCAGCCCGATCCCGACTCGAACTTGGCGTCACTGGAGAACAGCTCGGTCCCGCACCCGGCACACTTGTAGCTTCCCGGGGTCTTGGTGTCGTTGTACTTGCCGCTGAAAGGGCGTTCGGTGCCGGCTTCGCGGAGGACCTGATACTGCTCCGGATCCAGCTTCTCCCGCCATTCGGCTTCGGTCTTGGGCATGTCAGTCATACTCAGTCCTTTCTGATGTCGGTCAAATCTTGCAGATGGAGCTCTAAACGCTCGACAAACACTCCTTGTGCCGGGTTCAGCTTGGCCCGCGCCCGGCCGGTGTTGAACCAATCCACCCGGTCGATCTCAGGATAGGAGCGATCGCCCATAAGGAAATGCCCGGGGACCAGGGCGGACGGTTCGAGGTCGGCCTCGAGGGCCCATGCGACAACGATCTTCCGCGATTTGAGCCTGGTCTCTCCTAGAGGTGTCCAGAGACCGTCAGGGACGGGCCACCCGGTCTCTTCGTTGAACTCTCGGCGCGCCGCGTCCTCATCCGATTCCCCCATCTTGACCAGGCCCTTGACCAGCGACCACCAACCGTCGTCGCGTCGGGCGAAATACGGGCCACCCGGATGGGCCAACAGCACCTCGAGGCCGTCGCGAATCCGGAACGGAAGAAGACCGGCCGATCGGAGGCCGCTCATTACCCTGATCCTGTGACCGTCATTGCTGCTACCACACCAACATCTAACCAGGTTGTGGTTACCCCTCTTCCCGACTTCAGGCTTGGTGACCTCGAGGCACTCCCCGTAGGCCTCAAACGGCTCACACTCAACGAGATGGAAGTGGCAGCCTCGGGTTTCTTCGCTGGAGAGGAAGAGTTCGGCGAGGCGGTCCACGAAGCCCGCCGGTCGACCAAGAGGATCAGGGCGGTGCTCCGGCTCATCAGAGCCGAACTGGGTGAGCGGATCTTCACCTTTGAAGACAGGTGGATGAGAGACACGGCGCGGCTGGTCTCACCGGTGCGTGATACTGCCGCCCTCGTAGAGAGCATGGACCTGCTCGACCGGATTTACGGCCACCTTCTCGCGGATGGTGCCCTGGAAGAGACCCGCGATCGGCTCGACCGCCAACGCGAGCGTGTCGAGACCAGGACGATGGAAGACCCCGAGATCGTCGTCACCGTTGTCGAGAACCTGGAAAAGGCCCACGGGCGTTATTCCAACTGGCCGGTGGACGATTCGGCGCGCAGCATCTACGGAGGGGGCGTCCGCGACGAGTTCGCCGCCATCGGTCCCGGGCTGACCGAAACATATGCCATGGGGCGGGTCCGAATGGTCGACGCCTACCAGCAAGTCGATTCGGCCCGGTTCCATGAATGGCGGAAGAGCGTGAAGTACCTGAGGCATCAGATGGAATTGTTGACGCCGCTCTGGCCGGAAGTCGTGGTGGGCATGGCGATAACCCTCGAGCGGGTGGGCGAGCTTCTCGGCCAGGACCACGACCTGGCGATGTTGATCGAACGATTGGACCGGGACACCAACCTCTGTCCCGACCCGGTGGAAAGATCTCTGATAAGTGCACTCGCCAACCAGCGGCGCGCCGATCTGCAGACTGCAGCGCGGATACTGGGCCGACGGGTCTTCGCCGAGGAGCCGGGCTCGCTCACCGGTCGGTTCGACGCTTACTGGGAGGGACGCCAGCCGGAGAACCTCGCCGCCCTGACCAGGGTGATGATGTAGACGGAATCAGCCCGTTCCTGGCGGTGTTGTAACACGTAGTCACCGATTTCAAGGACGGTTGTGATGAGCGAACGTGGACGGATCAAGGTCGAGAAGGCCGGCAAACGGGTGAGGACGATGCTGGGGGGTGAGGTGGTTGCCGACTCACATCGGGTGTTGATGGTTTGGGAAATTCCCTACTACCCGACCTATTACTTCCCTGCCGACGACGTGAACATGGGCTCGCTGGTTGACTCCGGCGAAACGAAGAAGAGCCCGAGCCGAGGTGTCGCCACCCTCTACGACGTGAAGGCCGGAGGGAAGCAGGGCAAGGCTTACAGCTATGCCGATCCCGAGATCGAACAGCTCGCCGGTCATGTCTCATTCGACTGGGGGACCATGGATCATTGGTTCGAGGAGGACGAGGAGGTCTTCTTCCACGCCCGCGATCCCTACACCCGGCTCGATATTCTCCCGTCGAGCCGCAGGGTGCGGGTCGAAATCGATGGGGTCACGGTGGCCGACAGCACCAATGGATCATTTCTGTTCGAGACGAACTTGCCCACCAGGTACTACCTACCGAAGACAGATGTTCGCATGGACCTGCTCACCCCGACAGACCTGGCTACCCATTGTCCCTACAAGGGAACGGCCCGCTATTGGTCGGTTGAAGTGAACGGTGAGACTCATGAGAACCTGGTCTGGGGTTACGACGCCCCTCTTCCGGAGTCACAGGGGATCATGGGCCTGGTCTCGTTCTACAACGAGAAGCTCGACATCTACATCGACGAAGTGCTCGAGGAGAAGCCCAAGACCAAGTTCGGTTGATTCCCGGGGGGTCTACTCGTCTCCGAGGACGGCTCGCAGGGCGATCAGGGCACCTGCAACGATCGAGATCACAAGCGGCACTGTGCCCTCGAGTGTGATCCAGCCGATCACCGTGATCGTGCCTAACACGATGGCGAGGGCCGCCATCGGCACTTGCCGGAACCAGGTCATATGCACACCATGGCGGCCAGGTTACCCACAAGAAGTCCGCATCTCCGGTAGCAGATCACCCCAGGTCGATCGACAGCCCGGTCTCCCTTTCGGACACCTCCCACAAGACCCGGATCGACTCCGACAATCCGAACCTGCGCAGGATCGGCCTGCGGACCGGTGCGCCGAAGTTGATGAACCTGGGCGCGTACATCTGGCCGCCCTTCGCCTTCGGGTCGGTGGCGGCGCGCAATTGGGGGAGGGCACCGGCGGCCGGTGACATCCCGGTCCGCTGCGCCAGTCTGTGCCAGAACTCGGCGGAACCCGTGGCACCCCCCTGTCGAACGGTGTTCGCCTGGAGATCGGTGTTGGTCAGCCCTGGATGGGCGACCAGGCTCGCCGCCGACACCCCCGCCTGTTCGAACTGTCTCTGTAGCCCGATTGCGAAGTGGTAGTTGGCCAGCTTGACCTGGCCGTAGGCGCGCCATGGGTCGTATCTGTCGACGAGATGGGGGTTGTCGGGGTCGACGCGACGCCCGTAGTGATGAGCTGTGCTCGTCACCGTAACCACCCGCGCTGCCGGGGAGCTGAGGAGAGTCGGGAGGAGTTGGGCGGTGAGGGCCCAATGGCCGAGGTGGTTGACGCCGAACTGCATCTCGAAACCGTCATCGGTCTTGGCTTCAGGCATCGCCATCAGCCCGGCGTTGTTTACCAGGATATCGATCGCGGGATGATTGGAGATGATCCTGACCACAGCCGTCTCGACCGATTGCAAAGACGCGAGGTCCAACTCCACGATCTCCAGCGAGGCATTGGGGTGTGACTCGCGAATGCGGGACAGTGCCCCGGACGCCTTTTCCTGATTGCGGGCAGCCATCACCACATGACAACCCGCTCCAGCCAGACCGCCGGCGGTCTCGAGGCCGAGACCGCCGTTGGCGCCAGTCACGACGGCTGTTTTACCGGTGAGATCGGGAATGTCGGAGGTGGTCCAGGCGATGGCTGAACCCTAACGTGAAGAGACGCCTGTCACTCCGACCGGGAGCTGGGCGACTATCCGTTGCTGCCGACCGTTTGGTGACTGTCGATCAGATGTAGCTGGCGGCGCCGATCCGTTTTTCGAACCGCTCTGCTTTGTTCATGATGTCAGCCGGGATCGCCATGATCTTCTCCTGGAACTCGGCCGCTCGCGGCTTGAGGTCGGTGAGGTCGGCGATCTTCCAGTCCTTGATCAATGGCATGAGCACACGGTCGTGATGGATCCGGAGGTTGTAAACCCCGGCCTTGGCCACGGCCAGAGACCTGCGGAGGAAGTTGGGCATCGCTACCCCCGGCATCTCGAAATTCGAGAACGTCTTGTAGATCCCCTCGAGGACCGTCGACGGGCTCTGGTCGAGCATCGCCTGCATAACGCCCTTGTAGAAGATGAAGTGGTGGTTCTCGTCGGCCGCGATGTTCTTCATCAGCTCATAGGCGTTGGGGTCGTCGGTGATCTTGCCGGCGTTACGGTGGCTGACACGTGTCGCCAGCTCCTGGGCCGCGGTGTAGGCGAAGATTTCCGTGGGGTCGTCGTACGTCGGGCTGTACCCGTTGGTCATTGTCGCCATACGGTCGTCTTCGAGCTCATCTGGGTCGCAGTTGCGGGAAGTGAGCAGGTAGCTGCGGATCCCGATCGCGTGCTGGCCCTCCTCGGCTGTCCAGAGGTGATTCCACTTGTTGAATGCCGAGGTGTTGGGCATGTTCTTCTCGATGAGGGCGTGGTAATAGGGGAGATTGTCCTCGGTGAGGAGGTTGAGCACGAGCGACGTCCGGGCGTTCTCCGAGATAGTGCACTGGGAGACATCCCAGGGTTTGTCGCGGAAGCTCTCGCCGCGCTCCCAGGGAACGATGTCGTGGAAGTACCATTGGCTGCGCCGGGCGAGGTGATCCTCCATCAGCTGCTCCACCTGTGGGTCGATCGACTCCACCAATTCAAATTTTTCGTTTAAGGCCATGTCGGCGCCTTTGTGTTGGGTATGGGTTAGACGGTACTGGCACTGAAATCGGTTACCGAATTCACCAAAGAAACTGTGGCGAAATGGCCGCCGTCTATAGCCATCCTATTACGGCTCGGGATACCCGCGCGTTTTCCGGTCCGAGGCCAACTAATAACCGTGCGCGATCAAAGTTGCCCCGAGTCGACGTCGCCGCTGATCGATGCGAGGTAGTCGGGGTTGTCGTAGCGGTCGAGGAGGAAGTCGTCGGCGTACGGGGGGAGCGCGCTGGCGGTGATATGCCTGCTCACCAGGTCGGCTCCGCCGGCGGCGACCATCACCCCGAAACCGGAGTAGGCGCAGGCGAGGTGGAAACCGACCGGCCCGGCGGGCCCGATCAGCGGGCGGTTCTCCGGGGTCTTCGTGTAGTAGCCCCCGTCGACACTCGAGCTGGGGAGCCGGTCGAGGTAGCGGCCGAACCCGGGGACCATCGTCGACAGCCCGCGCGCGACCACCTCGGGGTAGAGATCGTCGCCGGGCACCGGCCACACCGGTTGCCGTACCTCACCGTGGTATTCCCACAGAGCCAGGAAATACGGAGACGCCGCGCCGCCTTCGGGTCGTCCGTGACAGAAGACCGGCATCTCGCCGAGAAGGTCGGAACGTTCGGCCTCCGCAAGCGCCTCCCGCTCGTCGACGTCCCAGCCCAACCGCTGGGGGTCACTCCAGATCAGCATCGGAGCATCGCGGGGGATGACCTCCAGATGGTCCCGGTACGCCACCTTGAGATGGACTTCGGAGCGCAGGGGCAGTTCGAGCCCGACCATCTCAGCAACCCGGCCCGCGAGGGGTCCCGCTGCGTTGACGACGACCGAACATTCGATCCGCTCCCCGGAGGCGAGACGCACTGCTCGCACCGTGCCACTCTCGACCTCGATGTCGACTGCCTCGTCGACGAGGTGAACTGTCCCGGCTGCCTTCGCCTCCTCGAGCATCCATGACCCGAGTTGTTGGGCGCTGAACCAACCGGCCCGGCGGACATGGATGGCACCAACCGCCTTTTCGGTGAGGTAGGGGAAGTGGTGGAGGAGGGGATCCGGGCCGGCGAGGACATCGATGCCGCCCGGTTCAGATGCATAACCGTGTGGGGATGCCGGTTGATATCGGGAAGGGCCGGTGTGGGTTCGGATCTCCCCACCGCCATACGATGAGATCGTCTCAGCCTGGGTCCTCCAACCCTGCAGCGTCTCCTCCCGCGCGGTGACGAAGAGGTACCCGCGCCGGGAGAGCCCGAAGATGTTGTCCGACCGGTCGGCCATCTCTTCGAGCAGGTCGACCGATCGGTTCATCAACCCGACCATGGGTCGATTCGGCCACCAGTTGCGGTAACACTCCGTCGACTTGTCCGAGGTGAGGGTCAGGGGTGGTCTCGGGTCGGCCACAACGACGTCGATGCCGTGCTCGACGCTGAGCCGGTGCGCAGTGGCCACACCAGCGATCCCCGCCCCGATGACTACTACCCCGGTTTTCAACCGCTCAGGAGCTCCTTGATCCGTGAGGCGATGGCTCCGCCGGTGAAACCGAACTTCTCAGCGATAACGGTGTCGGGTGCGGAGGCGCCGAAGTGGTCGATGCCGATGCTCAGCCCGGTGTCTCCCACCAGCGCCGCCCATCCGAAAGTGGAGGCGGCTTCAACCGAGACGCGGGGCTTGTCGCCGAGGACCTGTTTCCTGTAATCCTCGTCCTGTTCCATGAACAATTCCCAGCAAGGCAGGCTCACCACCCGGGCCGAGATCCCCGAGCCCGCCAACCGTTCGGCGGCCTCGACCGAGACATGAACCTCCGATCCGGTGGCGATGATGGTGACGTCGTGGCCATCCCTGACCACGTACCCGCCGCGCTCCACGCCACCGGGCACTGGTTCCAGGGTGGGAAGCCCTTGACGGGTGAGCACAAGGGCAACCGGCCCGTCGCTTCTGTTCAGTGCGATGTTCCAGGCGTCCACCACTTCATTGGCGTCGGCCGGCCTGATCACCCACAGATGGGGCATGGCCCGCAGCGAGGCGAGGTGCTCGATTGGTTGGTGGGTCGGGCCGTCCTCGCCGAGGAAGACCGAGTCGTGGGTGTAGACCCATATCGAAGGCGCTTTCATCAGGGCCGAAAGCCGGACTGATGCCCGCATGTAGTCGCTGAAGACGAAGAAGGTGGCGCCGTACGGCTTGAGGCCGCCGTGGACCGCCATCCCGTTCACGGCAGCGCCCATGGCATGCTCCCTGATCCCGAATGCCAGGTCGCGGGCGGTGCGGTCCTCGGTCGAGAAGAGACGGCCCTTGTCGATGACGGTCTTGGTCGATCCAGCGAGATCGGCGGACCCGCCGATGAAGCCGGGCACCTTCTCGGCTATCTCACCGAAGAGCTGGCCCGCGGAAGCACGGGTTGCCATCGATGATCCGGTCTCGAAGCCGGGCCCCTCGATCCGGACGGGCCCGGGCTCATAGAGGCTGTCCCAGAGCTCCCGGACATCGCTGTCGGCGTTTTCGAAGCGCCCGACCCAGGTGGCCCTGGCGCCCCTTCCCCGGTTCATGGCCTCGTCGAAGAAGGAGTAGACGCTCTCGTCGACGAGGAAAGTCGGCTCGGTGGGGAAACCCATCAGCTTCTTGGTCGCCTTGATCTCCTCGTCGCCGAGTGGAGAGCCGTGGGATTCAGCGGTGTCCTGGGCATTGGGCGCACCACGGGCGATGTTGGTCCGACAGACGATCAGCGACGGCTTGTCCTCGACCGCAAGCGCCGCATCGATCGCAGCGGCGATCGCCTCCCGGTCGTGGCCGTCGATGGTCTGGGTGTGCCATTTCAAGGCCCCGAAACGTTGCTCTACGGTCTCCGAGAAGGTGATGTCCGTTGAGCCGTCGATGGAGATGTCGTTGTCGTCGTAGAAGTAGATCAGGTGGCCGAGCCCGAGATGGCCCGCCATCGACGATGCCTCGGCGCTGACCCCCTCCATCAGATCGCCGTCGGAGACGAAACCGAAGGTTCGATGGTTGACCAGGTCCGCTCCCAGCCGTGCCCGGAGGTGCTCCTCGGCGATCGCCATCCCGACCCCGGTGGCGAAACCCTGGCCGAGGGGGCCGGTGGTCATCTCGATCCCGAGGGCATGGTCGATCTCGGGGTGGCCGGCAGTGTGTGAGCCCCATTGGCGAAAGTTGCGAATCTCATCGAGGCTCAGCGGGAACCCGGAAAGATGGAGCAACGAGTAGAGCAACATCGAGCCGTGGCCGTTGGAGAGCACGAACCGGTCGCGATCGGGCCATTCGGGGTTGTCGGGGTCTACCTTCAGGTACTTCGACCAGAGGACGACGGCGATATCGGCCATCCCCATCGGCATTCCCGGATGCCCGCTGTTGGCCGCCTCGACGGCGTCCATGGCAAGGGCTTTGATCGTGTTGACGGCGAGTTGTTCAGGTGTTATTTCAGGCATCAAGGCGGGAGGGTAGTGCCTCGCGGGGAACACCCGACTGAGCAGATGTGGGCGGGAGTCAGCGAGCCCCCGCCGGCTGTTGACTCCCGGTTCAACCAGTCATGTCCACTTCTTCGCGGACGTTTCTCCCGTTCTCGATCTTGGGGACATGGAATCGATGCGTTTCGATCTTGAACACCGCATAGGGTGGCATTGGTGGTTTGAGAGCGTCGATAGCCGACACGATCGTCTCGTTGTATTGGTCCTCGGTGAGCTTGCGGGCAGTGCCCTCAATCTGGACACCATTGAGCGACACCGATAGGTCGCAGGAGTACTCCGGCTGTTCTTCATCGAACACCGCGACCGCAACCCGGTCGACTTGCTCGATGTGTTGTGCGTGTAGTGAGTCTTCAGGTGAGAAGAAATAGAAGTCGAGATCTTCGTCGAGAAGATACTCCAACGGTGCTATCCAGGGCATGTCGCCATCTGTGGTGGAAAGTATCAGATAGCGGTTGCGGGTCAGGATCTCTTCCACTCGCGCTCGATCGTCATTATTTGCCATTTCGAACCTCCTTCCCTACGAACCTACATGGATGGCTGTGACGGTGTCGGGTCGGCCCACGCGCAAACGCGTCAGCCGAGCGAGCGGCTCTTGTCATGCACCGACTCTCCGATCGTTTAGGCGGGCTCGCAGAGATGGCACGGGCGGTAGCCCTTGGTGGTGGCGTCGGTTGCCGACTTCAGCTCAACCACGTTCGCTTCCTTCGACCTGCGGATCGCCCGACAGGTCGGATGACAGAAGATGCCTGTGCTCTTGTTGGCCAGGTAGCGCACGTTGCGTCCGGCCAGCTCTTCGAGGGAGCCGGGCGCCGCCCCCTCGACGGTGAGCAACTTCCACTTCCGGTCCGGGCCCCCGAGCGAGTAGGCGCCGATGTGGCCATCGGAGCGGACCACCCGATGGCACGGGATGATCAGCGGCACCGGGTTCTTTGCCATGGTCGACCCGACGGCCCGAGCTGCGCCGGCGCGTCCCACATGACGGGCCAGCCAACCGTACGGCCTGACCTCACCTCTCGGGATCCGTGCCGCCTGGTGGAGGACCTGGGCCTGGAATGGTGTGACCGAGCGAAGGTCGACGGGGAGTTTTCCGGGTGAGCCTGCCTCGAGACGGTCCGGGATCAATTTGCCCCATGCCGCAGGCGCCTCCGCCCTGAGCAGCGGCCTCCCGAAGCGATCCGCGAAGTAGCTTTTGAAGTCTTCCGATGCCAGGGTCACTGCCGAGACACCATCTGGGTTGAATGCCACCACCACCCGACCCACGGCCGAGTCGTAGAAATCGAACCCGTCGGCCAGTCCGGTGCCGAGCGCCGTCGCCTCCGAGAGCCTTACAGGAGCGCGGGCACCCATCATGCGGGCCAGTTCTTCTTCAAGTTTCATCTTCGCTCTCCATGATCTCTCGTAGCTTCTTGAGTCCTCGATGGATATCTGCCTTACAGGTTCCTTCCGGCCTGCCGGTGATGTCGGCGATCTCGGGTATGCCGAACCCGACGACATGGCGTAGGACCACGGCTTCCCGCTGTGGCCCGGGGAGGGCGTCGAGGCGCCGTTGCCATGCCGTCGTGTCGGGCGGTTCGGTGTCGAGGTCTCCGGGCTCGGTCGTCTCCTCGACCAGGGTCGGCCGTTGCGACCGATCGCGCAGATGGTTCCGCCCGAGATTGAGAGCGATGGTCCAAACCCACGGTTCGAGGCGAAGCTCTCTGATCCGCTGCGGCGGATACCCGGACAGGGCCCGGTACGTTCGGATAAAGGCCTCCTGACTCAGGTCTTCTGCCTGGTGCCCGTCGCCCGTCATCCGACGGAGGCCCCAGTAGAGGCGCGGTGACATGTGCTCGACCAGCCGGGGGAAGGCAGCGTCGAGATTGCGGGCAAGATCGACCACTAAATCATCCATCAGCAAAGAGAACACCGAATAGAGGGAGATGGTTGCAAGTCTCGATTCCTTCACTCACCATGCCCCGGTACGGTAGCTTTAGCGATATGGACATAGTCACCGCTACCGGGATCATCAAAGAGGCCCGCCGTTCAGTGGAAGATGGCGGTGGGCTTGGTGGAACCGGCTTTTGGAAACTGGTCGGAGCCATCAAGAAAGATCCAGGCCTGGACCGTTTGGTCGACGACGTGGCCGAGATCGATCAGAAGGCCTTCGACAACTGGGCCTTCCTCAAAGTCCCGCTTGCATGGGGCACAGGTTTGATGGTCTTCGGCACGCTCGTGGGGCTCTTCCTGGTCGCTCTCTCCTATCAGGTGGAAAGCTTCTGGGGCGGCGTCTGGCTCCTCTTTGGCACCGGGGTCCTTCTGGTGACGACCCACGGCCTCGCCCACCTGGTGGTGGGGGCGGCGGTCGGGATCAAGTTCACGTCGTGGTTCATCGGCAAGATCACCCAACCGCAACCGGGGGTGAAGACTGATTACTCGACCTATTTGCGAACACCGGCCCGCTCTAGGGCCTGGATGCACGCCTCAGGGGCGATTGTCACCAAGTTGCTCCCCTTCCTCATGGTCGGCGCCGCGCTGGCGGCCGGGCTCCCCGGGTGGGTGACGGTTGTGTTGTTGGCGCTGGGCATCGGGACGGTGGCCGCCGACATCCTCTGGTCGACCAAGGCGTCCGACTGGAAGAAGTTCCAGAGAGAGATGGCCTACGTTCAGGAGTCTTGATCGAAAGCGGGAATCGAGCCGTCGGTCCTGTGCATCTGCTCATGCTTTTCGATGAGCTCTTCGAAAAGCTCCGGGTTCCGGGGGTCGACTCCGATGAGATGACGGGTTGTAGGGCCGCCGGTGGTGTCGAACGCCCTGGCCCGGGCGATGACTTCGGCGGAGGCGTCATCGATCCGCCCGTGCTGGGCCAGGTGCTCCTCCCAGGAGCCGATCTCGAAGAACTCGATTATCCGCAGGGGATCGGACGCGGTGCGCATCAGCTGCCAGCGGTAGGCACCGGTGCGGAGCCGCACCAGACGCACCTCGGTCATCAACTCGGTGAAGGCGGCCAGATCGGCACGGTCGATCTGCCATGCGTTCAAGACCACAACAGACTCTCCGGCAACCGTCGTGTCGTGGGTTGGAAGAAGCCGGTCCTCGGAGAACTCAGGGGGCAGGACGTTCCTGATCGAAGGCACTCCGAGAAGAGGAGATAACACGCCGAGGAGCACTGCCGCCGAGGAGAAGATCACGATGGTCGTTGCAGTATTGGTCGCATCGGCGACAACGCCCGCGAGGATCGACCCCAGCGGGATGATGCCCCCGAACGACAGGCTGTACAGGGACATGGCCCTGCCCCGAATCCAGGACGGGCTGATCAGCTGCGCCGTGGCGTTGAGGCTGGTGAGGGTCAACACCCAGAAAAACCCCGACGCGAGCATCCCGAGGGTGGCCACCCACAAACCGGGAGCGAGACCCACCACGAGCCCGGCGATGCCGAAACCGGTGATGGTCACCCGCGACGGGCGGTCGGGAAAACGGTCGAGGAACCGCTCCCGATACCACGCCGCAAACAGGGCCCCGACCCCCATGGCTCCGAGCAGGACACCGTAGGCGAGCTCCTCACCACCGAGGCCCAGAGTGTGATTGGGGAGGACTGCCTGAATGACAGCTGAGAAGACGGCGAAAAGTGCCACAAGCGCGAGAAGACGACGGAATATGGGCGTAAATCGGGCAAACCTGATCCCGAGGGCAATTGCAGTGCTGAACGATGTCACCTCGCGGTCGGCCGGTTCCAGCCTTCGGCCGACGACGATGACCGCAACGATGACAAAGGCGTAGGTCAGGGAGTTGATCCCGAACCCGGCGGCTGCGCCGAGTGAGGCGAGGATCACGCCTCCGATGGCAGGGCCCACCGCGCGGGCGGCGTTGAACGCAGCAGACTGCACCGCTACCGCCGACGCAATCATCCCGCGGGGCACGAGGTCGGGGAGAAGGGCGTGCCAGGTGGGGAGGTTGAGTGAGACGCCGACTCCGAGCAGCAGGCCGAGGCCGAGGAGGAGTGGAGGCGTGATTCGGTCGGTATAGGTGAGGATCGCCATTGCCACCGCGGAACCACCCATGATCGACTGAGCGATGAGCATCAGCCTCGTCCGGTCGAACATGTCGGCGAGCGCACCGGAGATGAGGGCAAGGAAGAGCAGGGGGAGCGTTGAGGATGCGACCATGAGCCCGACCCACGTGTTGGAACCGGTCAGGTCGAGCATAAGCCACGACCCGGCGACCGATTGGATGAAGGTACCGACCGCTGAGAGCACCGAGGCGATCCACATGATCCGGAAAGAGCCGTATTTGAGAGGGGCAACAGCCGAGCTCATCGTGAGCAGGGTAGGACGGCGATCCACATGCCGAACCCACCTAACGCGCGTCGAGGACTATTTTCGATTTCGTGGCCAGAGATCTCGCATATTTCATCCAGGATGGTTCCACCCCTCGCCCCGGGGTGCTGCTACTCCACTCGTTCTGGGGCTTGACCTCCTCGGTCAAAGCACTGGCCGACGGGCTTGCCGACGAGGGGTACACCGTCCTGGCGCCGGACATCAACTTCGGTGAAGTCCCAGAAACCGAGCCGGAGGCGGTGGACCATCTCGGAAACGCCAACCCGGACCGCCTCGCCTCGCTGGTCCTGTCCTCGGCCCAGCTACTCCAGGAGAAGTCGTCGGAGCCGACAATCGCCGCCGTCGGCTTCGGGATGGGTGGCTCGATGGCGCTGTGGGCCTCGGTAAGGCTCAACACGGTCATCGACCGGGTGGTTTCCTTCTACGGGACCCAACAGATCGATTTCGCCGGCTCCCGGTCCCGCTACCTGGTCCACCTCGCTGAATCGGACGGATACATCACCGAAG
The DNA here is from genome assembly GCA_040880765.1 of Acidimicrobiia bacterium. GTDB lineage: Bacteria > Actinomycetota > Acidimicrobiia > Spongiisociales > ZC4RG35 > MA-ANB-1. Next base: position 75,007 of record JBBDHT010000071.1, read on the forward strand.
ACGAAACCGCATTCATGGAGGCGACCATGGGCCTCGAGTCGCTGGATGTCGGTTTCTACCACTATCCGGGAACTCACCACGGTTTCGGAGACCCGGACGGAGACACCTTCGACCCCGATTCATTCGACCTTGCCTGGAAGCGAACTGTGGAGTTCCTCAGGAACTGAGCTGCACCACAGGGTCGTCGGTCTTCACCAATCCGGGTGTAAGCACCTTTGCGTACCACCGCGACGAACCGGGGTGTTTGGAGTCGGACATCCTCCTGAAGTTTCTGTCGACGAACCACTGGGCGTTCTTGGCGCAGGGGGTGGTCACGTCGGTGATTTCGATAGTCAGGTCCGCGCCTATCCGGAAACGCTGTTCCGGCGCGACGCTTGCCCAATCGAGTCCGGATATCGTGAGGTTTTCCCCGGCTGATCCCGGCGCAATCGGATGCCCTTCGGCCCGGAGCATCTCGATCACCTCCAGCGAATACAGACAGAGGGTCTGGTCCGGCCCCCCGTGGTGCTTCCTGTCCGCCTGGCGGTCGCCGTCCATCCCATCGACCCCGACCGTCGCCTGATCGAGCGGGAGTTTGGGGACACCACCGTCGGAGATGTTGATCTGGTGAATACGGGCCATGGCGCGCCAGGTTACGGTGCCGTTTTCCCAAAGCTGAACTGAATTCCGGCACTTCCCT
>JBBDHT010000072.1:0-7247 GCA_040880765.1 Acidimicrobiia bacterium
GAACCATGCAAATAGACCATCTACTCGTCGAATTGGAACAGCAGGTCGACAACCAACTCCGTTTCGCCGACCCGCTCAAGGTCGATTTGATCTCCGACGTGCTCGAGATGATCAACCCCGCGGTGCGGCAGACCATGTTCCGTGTGGTCGAGACGGCACTGGCCGAGATCAACTCACAGTTGACCGGCCAGGCCGTCGAGATCCGATTGGTGGACGGCGACCCAGAGCTGATCGTGACCGCAACCGCCGCTCCCCCGCCGCCACCACCCGAGGCGCCCGACGCAGCTGAAGCCGATGCATTCGACGAGGCCAGGATCACGTTGCGGATCCCCGGGTATCTCAAGGAGATAATCGCCGATGCGGCCCGGAACGCTGGGGACTCGGTGAACTCTTATGTGGTGGACGCTCTGCGCACCGCTACCCCGCCAACGAATCCGAAGAAGTCCGTCAACCGCACGATCCAGCTCTGATGGAGAAGTCATTTCAGGTGGGCGCTGACGGCGCTCTCGACGTGCGGATCGCTGCAGGGAAGGTCGAGGTCAAGCGGGGCCAGGAGGGCGTCATCGTGGTCAGAGGTCGGGGAGACACCGAGAGTCTCAGCGTTGAGCAACATGGTTCCACGGTCTGGGTGTCTTCCCAGCCGCGTTCGACCCAGATCTCCAAAAGGATCCATTTCGGCGTGGGTCGGTCCGTTTACCTGTCCATCGAAGTCCCCGAAGGCATCGATATCGACGTCAATGTCGCCTCCGCCGACATCGAATGCGAACCGCTCTCGGCCCGGCTCAACGTCAATTCAGCCTCCGGCGACCTCCGTTTCACAGATACGGGAGACCTGACGGTGAAGACCGCAAGCGGCGATGTTCACGGCCACAAGGTCGGAGGGAAACTCGACTTCGTCAGTGCGTCGGGTGATCTCCATATCGAGTCGATCGGTGACCGCGCTTCGGTTTCCACGGCTTCAGGTGACATCCAGATCGGCGAAGCCTCGGGGCCGATTGCGACCTCGACGATGTCCGGCGACGTCCAGGTCCGTCGCTTCGCCGGCGACGACTTTGCTGCCAAGTCGATGTCCGGCTCAGTCGACATCGGGATTCCTGCCGGTAGCAGTGTCGACCTCGACGCCACCACGCTCTCCGGCGACATCATCCTCCCCGAATCCCAGGAAGCACCGGTCGAAACACCGGCAGGCAGTGTCGACCTCAAGGTGAAACTCGTCTCCGGTGACTTGAAGTTGCGACGGGTCTGAACTCCGGCGTTTCCGGAGGGTGTCAGGCGCCGGCGTCGGCGGGGCGTCCCCTTGGACGGAAGCCCTTCTTGGCGCGGGCAGCACTAGGGGCTTCGAGCTCCTCTTCCTCGTCGGCCTCCTTGGCCGCAGCCACCTGCTCTTCCACCTGCGGCTGGGGGAGGACCGGATTCTCGGGATAGCGGATCCGCAGCGAGCCGCTCTCGGTGTGCTCCCACTTGGGAACATCCGAAAAGATCTCCGCCACCCGGTCGCGATCGACAGTCTCATGCTCGAGGAGCTCAGTGACCATTCGCTCCATTGCCTCCATGTGGTGACTCAAGATGGCACGAGCCTCCTCATGGGCGGCGTTGATCATCTTCCGCACCTCTTCGTCGATGAAGGCGGCGACTTCGTCCGAGTAGTCCTGCTGGCGGGAGTAGTCACGCCCGAGGAAGACTTCTCCGTTGGCCTTTCCATATTGCATCGGGCCGAGCTTGTCGCTCATCCCGTACTCCATGACCATCTTCCTGGCCATCTGCGTCGCCTTCTCGATGTCATTGGCCGCGCCGCTGGTCGGGTCGGCGAACATCAGCTCCTCTGCGGTGCGTCCGCCGAGCAACATCGCAAGCTGGTCGACCAGCTCCGACCTGCGGATCAGATAGCGGTCGTGGGTGGGCAAAGCCAGCGTGTGCCCGAGCGACCGACCCCGGGCGACAATGGTCACCTTGTGAACCGGGTCGGTGTTGGGAAGGGCATAACCAACGAGAGCATGACCAGTCTCGTGATAGGCGATCAACTTCTTCTCTTCGTCTGTCATCACCCGCGTCTTGCGCTCGGGCCCGGCAATAACCCTCTCGATGGCCTCCTCGAGCTCCTCCATACCGATCTTCTTCTTCTTGCGACGGGCAGTGAGCAGGGCAGCCTCGTTGATCAGGTTGGCGAGGTCGGCGCCGGTGAAACCGGGTGTACGGCGGGCGAGGACCATGAGGTCGATGTCGGGACCGAGGGGCTTTCCCTTGGAGTGGACTTCGAGTATCGCGGCACGCCCCTCGAGGTCGGGGGCATCGACCACGATCTGCCGGTCGAATCGACCGGGCCGCAGCAGTGCGGGGTCGAGGATGTCGGGGCGGTTGGTGGCTGCCATCACAATGACGCCCGAGTTGCCTTCGAAACCGTCGAGCTCGACAAGGAGCTGGTTCAGGGTCTGCTCGCGCTCATCGTGACCTCCCCCGAGGCCGGCGCCACGGTGCCTACCTACAGCGTCGATCTCATCGATGAAGACGATGCAAGGGGCGGATGCCTTGGCCTGCTCGAACATGTCGCGGACCCGGGCGGCGCCGACACCGACGAACATCTCTACGAAATCGGAGCCGGAGATGGTCATGAACGGGACACCGGCCTCACCGGCGACAGCCTTGGCGAGGAGGGTCTTACCTGTTCCCGGAGGCCCAAAGAGAAGGACGCCTTTGGGGATCTTCGCTCCCATCTGGCGATACTTGTCGGGGTTGCCCAGGAAGTCCTTGATCTCCTCGAGTTCCTCTTTCGCCTCTTCGAGGCCGGCCACATCGTCAAAGGTGACTTTCGGCTGTTCCTTGCCGACGAGCTTGGCCTTCGATTTCCCGAACTGCATGACGCGGTTTCCACCACCCTGCATCTGCATGAAGATGAACACCATGAACCCGAGCAGGAACAGCCACGGGAGGAAGCTGATCAGGTAGTCGAAGAAACCAGGCGGCTGCGAGTCACTCGATACCGGTGTGCCGGTTTCGATCGCAGTTGCGGTCAGCTCGCCTTCGAACCCGTCGGGGTACGTAGCGAACTGGTTCCAGGCGCCTTCGGGGGCTTCGCTGTCCTGGATCCGACCCTGAATCTCATTGGAGCGCTCCAGGATCTGGACGGCCTCGAACCTGCCGTCTTCCATGGTCTCCACGAAGTCGGAGAGACCGACCTCTTCGGGACCGGCAACCGTGTCGAACCACCACTGCGCGACCAGTGCCAACATGATTATTGACACCCCGTAAATGAGCAGGGTTCGCAGGGTTCGGTTCACAACTACCTCGATTCAAGGCTGAGGAAAGAATTCGTAGAACTCAATGCTACGTCAGATAGCGGCGTAGTCGAACCCCCAGTGGCCCATCTTGTTCAAAGAAGTTCGGGGCCCATCACCCCCACGTAGGGCAAGTTTCTGTATTTGCCCGCGTAGTCGAGGCCATACCCGACCACGAACTCGGGGCCAATATCGAAGCCGACATACTTGACGTCGATGGGAACCCTCTGGATCCCCTTCTTGAGCAGGAGCGTGGCGATTTCGAGGGATGCCGGCTTGCGCACTCTCAGACTCTTCAGGAGGTAGTTGAGGGTCAACCCCGAGTCGATGATGTCTTCGACGATGAGAACATGCCTTCCTTCGATCTCCTCGTCGAGGTCTTTGAGGATCCGGACCACCCCGGACGTCTGGGTCGATGCGCCGTATGAGCTGACAGCCATGAAGTCGAACTCCACCGGGAGATCGATCTGGCGGGCAAGGTCGGCCATGATCATGAACGCCCCCCGCAGCACCCCGACCAAGAGGACACTTTCCCCCTTGTAGTCGGCGGAGATCTGAGCGCCCATCTCTTTGAGCTTTGCGTCGATTTCCTCGGTGGTAATCAGGGGTTTGATGTCCATCAAATGCACTTTCAATATGGTGAGGTTTAGAAGGTAGCCCGATCGAAACGTATGTTGCCAACCGTCATTGTCCGTTGCCCGTGCCGACAACGAGGTAGGGGCCGCGCTTGTTGACGGAGACCCCGCCTTCCAGTTCGGCGGCGACGCTGCTGTCGTCAAGCACCTCCTCGACCCGGGCCAGCTCCGCCGATGAGATACCGTCGCTTTCTCGCACAGACCCGACAAGACCAGCAATCACCCGCGACCTGATCGGCCGGTCAAGAGCCAGCAGAACACCGGTCGCCACGAATACCGACTCCTCATCTTCCAGCAGCGGGATCTGGCTGACACCGTCGAGGTACTCCGAGTCCTGGCGGAGGTGCTCAGCCGTGCGGGCAAGGGTGGCGACAATGTTCGGGTTGAGCTCCTCCATGCGCGGAATCAGCTCGAGTCTCACCCGGTTCCGCCTGATTGAAATGTCGCTGTTGGTCGGGTCGTCCACAAACGGCAACCCGCAGAGTGAGGCAAACTCCCGGGTCTCGTCGCGGGTGACGTCGAGAAACGGGCGATACATCCGGGGCTGACGGTGATAGGGCATGCCCGACAGCCCTCTGATTCCCGCCCCCCGGATCAGGTTGAGGAGGACAGTCTCGGCCTGGTCGTTCCGGGTGTGCGCCAGCAGCATGTTCTCCCCTTCTGCCAGCGAGCCCGCGAGCGCCGGATAACGGACCTCCCTGGCCATGGCCTCCGGAGAAGGGCCCTCCTCCACTTCTACCCGGACGATCTCGATCGCCAACCGGAGCTGGTCGGCGATAGCCTGTGCTGCTTCCGCAAGAAGGTCGGAGGCTGCCAGACCATGATGGACATGCACGCAGCGTGTGCCGGCATCCGGGCCACGGCCGAGCATGCCGGCGAGAGCTGCCGAGTCAGCCCCGCCGGAGAGGGCTATGACGTGGGGTTGATCGGGAAAGCGCGCTCGCTCGTTTATCGACTCCGCCAGCTGCTTCAGGCGACGCGGTTCAGCCACAGTATCGGGTCTTCGATCTCGTCGAGGGTCGGGAGCGAGCCTGCCCCGCGGAAAGCGAGGTCGACCGTATGCCATCCCGCTTCTCGCTCCACCGTCTTGATGAACTTCTCACCCTTGGCGTACTGGTTGACCTTCATCTCGAGTCCTGTGATCCGGAAGAAGGCGGCCGTCCGTTTGTCCCGCCTCCGGTTCTTGAGGACGCGACTCATCCTCGCTTGAGACTTGAGATTGTCCGCCCCGATCCTGTCCATAACCACATGCCCGTGCCCTTCGAGCACAGTCATCAGAGCTTGGACCCGGTCGACGATCTCGGTCTGCACGGGGGTGGCAACCAGTCCGAAAACTCCCCGTTCGTCGATGAGTGGCTCCCCTTTTCGGCGGCGCTCGATCACCTCACTGACTACTGCCCCGAACCGGCCCGGTTCGGGTCCGGACGCCTCAACCAGCTCCTCCACCAGGCCCCGAAAGTAGTCGCGGAGCCAGGGGACCCCGGTGAACTGGGCACGGTGGGTCAACTCGTGAAGGGCCACCCAGAACCGGAACTCCGAGGGACGGAATTGGTGGGCTCGCTCCATCTGGAGGAGATTGGGCCCGACATAGATCACGCTGTCACCGTCCTCACCGGTGGGGAGAACGAGCTCATATTGCCCTAAGACTCTGCGGGACAGGATGCCGAGCAGCGCGCTGCTCTCTCTATCGACGAGTTTGTCGACATTTGCCATCTGCAAAGCATCCCTGGACTCGGCCAGCTTCCGGGTCGCCGGCTCCACGAGGTGTTTGAAGCTGGCGAGGTTCCGCTCTACCCATTCTGTCCGATCGATGACGCTGGTGGTCGGGTCTCCCGTCAGGGCGAGCCCGGTGCCGTCAGCTACCAGCTCTGAGACGATGGGGGTGATCCTCGCCATGTCGTTCTGCAACGCTGAGATGTGATAGGTGCCGGCGAGCGGGTATTGGCCTGCGATCCTCCCGGTGATCCCGCTTACCTGAGGAGACTCTGTGGTCACTCTTCGACGATTCGGTATCGCTTCCTCACCACGTCGGTGAAGTACTGGCCTGTGGTGGCGATTATCACCAGGACGGCAAGGGCGATTCCCGTCGGGATGAGATAGCGATATGTCCAGTCGGCGCTGGCCGCCTCGGGGGGTGGGCTGGTCACTTCCACCGCAGGTTGGATATCGGTGGTGACGACGGTGGTTTCGCCGACTTCTTCGGGGTCATCGCCCTCGGTGGCGAAGCCGGGCAAGGCGATCAACACCACGACCAGTGCAGATGCGAGCGTAAGAGTTGCGGCGCGAGCGGCTTTGGTCATCGTCGATCAGAATACCCACGCTCGCGACGTGAGTCGAACTTAACGGCGGACCACTAATGACTGGCGGCCTCTTCGTCGAGGGCTTTGCGCAATTTGATGAGGAAGCCATCGGGAACTTCCTCCGACATCCGTTCCCTGACCACGACCTTCAGCCGGCGCTCGAAGTAGAAGCCGCTGTTACATGGGTTGCATCCATCGAGATGAGACCTGATGCCCTCTGCCGTGGCTTCGTCCATCTCGTCGTCGAGATACTCGTAAAGACGTTCCAGGGCTTCGTCACAATTGTGCGCGCCGGTGTCGACGCAGTCGTTGTCCGTCATGGTCTCTCCGCATTCTCCGGGAGTAGTCCGCGTTTGCTTGCAAACTCCCACAACGTTTTCTGCATCGCTTTTCTTCCACGATGCAGCCGGGACATCACTGTACCGATCGGAATCTCGAGGATGTCGGCGATCTCCTGATACGAAAGACCCTCGAGATCGGCGAGCAAAACGGGGATTCGAAAGTTCTCCGGAAGACTCTCGACTGCCCTCTTGATGTCTGACTCGACCAGCCCGTCGAGCACCCTGTCCTCGGTGGTTCGCGAGGCTTCCGCCGACTCCTCCGATCCGATGCGCCGGTACATGTATAGATCCTCGACATCTCCGAGATCGACTTCGTCGGGCCGGCGTGCGGCCTTGCGATATTTGTTGATGTAGGTGTTGGTCAGGATCCGGTAGAGCCAGGCTTTGAGATTGGTCCCGGCGGTGAAGCTGTCGTAGGCGCGATAAGCCTTGAGGAAGGTCTCCTGGACCAGATCCTCAGCGTCCGCCGGATTCCTCGTCATCCGCATCGCAGCTGCGTACAACTGCTTGGAGTACTGCATTGCATCGTCGGCGAAGTTGGCCTGATCTGCCATCCACCGAGACGCTACCGGTGTTCGGCGCGATTGGGTAGTCGGGAGCCGGAGAGGGGAGTCGAACCCCTGGCCTATTCATTACGAGTGAATTGCTCTACCACTGAGCTACTCCGGCGGGTCAGGAAATAGTAATTGCCCGCCCCCG
>JBBDHT010000072.1:7347-11456 GCA_040880765.1 Acidimicrobiia bacterium
TTCGGAGGCTCGGCGAGGAGTTTGAGGGCCTCAGGCACGGTGAGGGTGAATAACTGCTCCTCGGACTCGAGGCTGCGCCGGTCGCTGCCCCGCTGGATGTAGGGCCCGTAACGCCCGTTCAGGGCGAGGATCTCGACACCCTCGTCGTCCTCGCCGACGACCCTGGGAAGCGAGAGGAGTTGCAGGGCGTCGTCGAGGCCGAGGGAGTCCATCTCCATCCCTTTCAAGAGCGACGCCCGCTTCGGCTTCTCCTTGCTCCCCTCCTCCTGCTCACCAAGCTGGACATAGGGACCGAACCTGCCGGTCTTGCCCAGAACAACCATGCCCGAGTCGGGATCGGTCCCGAAGATCTTGTCGCCGGCGTTCTGGGTCTCCAGCAGTTCGACGGCCATTGCGACATCCATCTCGTCCGGGGCGACGTCTTCGGGTATCGAAGCCCGCTCCTCCTCGCGTTGCACATATGGCCCGTAGCGACCGATCCGCGCCACGATTTCTCTGCCCTGCTCGTCGGAGCCGACCGGAATCGAGTTGATGATCCGCGGGTCGATTTCGTCGAGACGCTTGGCGACTTTCTCCTTCAAACCGTCGTCGCCGAAATAGAACCGGTGTAGCCACGGAATCGACTCCTCGTCACCGGCGGCGATCCGGTCGAGATCGTCTTCCATCCCTGCGGTGAACTCGTAGTCGATCAGCTTCGGGAAGTGCTTCTCGAGGAGGGTGACCACCGCAAACGCGGTGTAGGTGGGGACCAGCGCCGATCCCTTCTTCCAGACATACCCGCGATCCTGGATCGTGGACATGATCGATGCATAGGTCGATGGGCGGCCAACACCGAGCTCCTCCATCTTCTGCACCAGGGAGGCTTCGGTGTACCGGGCTGGAGGTCGGGTCTCATGTCCTACAGGCTCGAGACGCTGCACGGAGACCGCGTCGTCGGGTGCCAGCTCAGGGAGCCGGGTCTCTTTGTCGTCGAGGTCGGCGGAGTCGTCAGTTCCTTCCACGTAGGCCTTGAGAAAGCCGGGGAAAGTGATGGTCCGGCCTCCGGCGCTGAAGAGGGCTTCCCTGCCGTCGTCGGCTGTCGCCGCAATCCGGACCGAAACGGTGAATCCCTTGGCATCGGCCATCTGCGAGGCGATGGTCCTCTTCCAGATCAGGTCGTAGAGTCGTGCCTCGTCCTGGCCGACTTTGGCGGCCACCTGCTCCGGTGTCGGGAATGTGTCGCCTGAGGGGCGGATCGCCTCATGGGCCTCCTGGGCGCCTTTGACCTTCGAGGTGTAGACCCGGGGCTTGGGGCTCAGGTACTCCTCCCCGTAGAGCTTGGTGATCTGCGACCGAGCGGCTTTCACCGCCGTCTCCGATAGCGCAATCGAGTCGGTCCGCATATAGGTGATGTATCCGTTCTCGTACAGGCGCTGGGCGACAGACATAGTGCGGGACGAGGAGAAGCCCAGCTTGCGGCCGGCGTCCTGTTGCAGGGTCGATGTGCGGAAAGGTGGGTACGGGCTCCTCTTGTACGGCTTGGAGTCGACCGACCGGACGGTGAAATCTGATTCGGTCAAACCCGTGGCGAGCTCGGTGGCAGAGTCGGCGTCGAGAACGAGCACACCCTTCTTTGCTTTACCCTTGCGGTCGAAATCCTTACCGGTGGCCACCCTGGTCCCGTCGACTTCGAGAAGGGACGCGTCGAACGGCAAGTCGAGATCGGTCGACTTGGCCAGTGAGGCGTCGATGCTCCAGTAGCCGGCGGCAGTGAATGCGATCCGCTCCCGCTCCCGCTCGACGACGATCCGCACCGCCACACTCTGGACCCTGCCCGCAGAAAGGCCCTGCTGCACCTTCCGCCATAGAACCGGCGAGACTTCGTACCCGTAGAGCCGGTCCAGGATGCGGCGTGCCTCCTGGGCTTGGACCAGCCGGTCGTCGAGGGGGCGGGGGTTGCGGAATGCCTCGTCGATGGCGGTCTGGGTGATCTCATGGAAGACCATACGGTGGATGGGGACCTTCGGCTTGAGCACTTCGATCAGGTGCCAGGCGATCGACTCGCCTTCCCGGTCTTCATCAGTGGCGAGGAGAACCTGGTCGACATCTTTGAGGAGCGCCTTCAGTTTCTTGATCCGGTCCCGTCGCTCTTTGGGCACCACATACAGCGGCTCGAAGTCGTTATCGACGTTCACCCCCAGGCGCGCCCAGGGCTCACCCTTGACTTTCGCCGGGATCTCGGCTGCAGATCGGGGCAGATCGCGGATGTGGCCCATCGAAGATTCCACCACAGAGTCGGCTCCGAGAAAGGCGGAGATGGTCTTCGCTTTGGTAGGCGACTCGACAATTACAAGGCTCTTGGTCATATCACTTTCGGTCTGAGTTGACCGCAACTGGTGCGGCTATGTCAACACGACCCACATCGAATTTGCGGGATTAGCGTGGTACTTCGATGTCACTGCCTACCCGTTATTGCCCGATTGCCGACCAGAATTGCTTCTCCTGATGGGTGCTTATGTTGCCATCGAAGGGGGGGACGGGACCGGCAAAAGCACTGTCGCCACGGCTGTCGCCGAGCGGCTGAATGCCCTCGGACATGAGACGGTGGTGGTGAGGGAGCCCGGTTCGACCCCTTTGGGCGAGGAGATCCGCAAGCTCCTACTCGACGGCGACGACATGGCCCCATGGTCGGAGGCCTTCCTCTTCGCTGCGCAACGAGCCCAACTAGCCACCGAGGTCATCTCACCTTCCCTGGAGAAAGGGACCTGGGTAATCAGTGACAGGACCTACTTCTCCTCGGTCGCCTATCAGGGGGCGGGACGAGGGCTGGGAATGGATACCGTGCGGAGTATCAACGAAGCAGGGCTCGAGGGTGTCGAGCCCGACCATGTGTTCATCCTGGATATCGACGTCGATGTCGCCCTGGGCCGTCAGGGCAGGCCCGATCGCATCGGTGCCGAGGAGCCTGCCTTTCACCAAGCGGTGCGCGGCGCCTACCAGCAGCTTGCTGAGACCGAGCCCGATCGGGTGAAGATCATCGACAACACGATGGATCTCGGCAACGTTGTCGACGAAATCATGGGTCATCTGCTGTGACCTCAGTCTTCGACGATCTGATCGGGAATCCCGGTGTTGTCGACCTGCTGGAGCGGGAACTGGCGGTGCCCAACCAGGCTTATCTGTTCGTAGGCCCTGAGTCGGTGGGCAAGGATGCTTTCGCGGTGCGTTTCGCTGCCGGCCTGTTGTGCGAGCGTTCCGGGAAGCACGACGACGCGTGCCGCACCTGCCGGCTCGCCCTGGCCCGGACCCACCCCGATCTGATCGTGGTGGAGCCGGAAGGTGCGACTTCGATAGGAGTCGAACAGGCGCGCTCGATGGTGACGAGGGCGTCGATGGCGCCGGTGGAAGCGAGCCGGACTGTGTTCCTCATCCCGGACGCCGGGGCGATGACCGATCAGGCGGCAAATTCGTTGCTCAAGACACTCGAGGAGCCTCTCGCACCGGTCACATTTCTCCTGGTCGCCGAAAGCGAGGACGATTTTCCGGCCACGATCGCATCCCGCTGCAGGACCATTCACATGGGCCGGGTCCCATCCGACGAGCTGGTCACGGCGTTGACCGACAAAGGCATCGAGCCGGAACAGGCGGAAAGTGTGGCCGTCGTGGCCGCAGGACGCCCGGGCCTTGCCCTTTCCCTGATGTCCCGCCCTGAGGTGGCGACATTCCGGGATATGTGGCTTTCGATACCGGAGAAGGTGACGCCCCACCCCGGGGATGGGCAGCGCCTCGCCTCGGTGGTGATCGAAGAGATCAAACCACTGGTCGAGAAGTCGATCGACAAGGACCTCCCCAAAGACAAACAGCAACGGGCAAGAAGACGGATCGAGCAGTCCCTTCTGATAAGCGGTCTCGAGATCCTCGCCGGGTGGTACGCAGACTCGGCCTCACTGCAGATGGGTGGCCCGGTGCGCAACCGGGACCTCGACCTCACCGCTCTCACCGAGGTCAGCCCGCGTCGCGCCGTTCTCGCTGCGGACAAGGCTCTCGACGCGGTGGTCGACATCCAGGCCAACCTGCGCAGAGAACTGGTGCTCGCCAACCTCTTCACCGGCCTCGGGTCGGATGATTAG
>JBBDHT010000072.1:11556-13486 GCA_040880765.1 Acidimicrobiia bacterium
GCCCCCCTTGCAATATCAGAGAATCGTCGCCGCCATTTCGGCTAGCGGGGAACGGACCGAGCGCTCCAGGGTGACGTGGCCGAAGAGAGGGGATCCTTTGAACTTCTCGATCAGCGCCGCCATGCCCCCAAACGGGGAGATGTAGGGGTTGTCCACCTGGGAGAGGTCGCCGCAGAACACCACCTTGGAGTCACGGGACATCCGGGTGAGGATCACTTTCAGGGTCGACAGTTCCAGGTTCTGCGCCTCGTCGATGATCACGAACTCCCCGGTGATCGACCGGCCCCGAAGATACGTCACTGCCGCCATCTCCAACTCGTTGCGATCGATCAGCTCGTCGATGGCGTGGCGCGCCCCGTCGACACCGGCGTCGGAGAACAAAGCGAATAGGTTGTCGTGGACCGCAGCCATCCATGGCGCCAACTTCTCATTGAGGTCGCCCGGCAGATAGCCCACTTCCTGTCGGCCCACTGCAACGAGCGGGCGGTAGACGGACACTTTTCGGTATCGACCTTGCTCCAAAACCTGTTCGAGGGCTGCGGCGAGGGCAAGAAAGGTTTTCCCCGTCCCGGCCATACCCATCATCGAGACCGCCGGGATGTCGGGGTCGAGCAGCTGATGGAGGGCGACGGTCTGACGGAGGTTCTTCGGTTCGACGCCAAACGCCTTGGCGTGGGCCGGAACCCGCTCCACCACAACGCTCGGTTCGCCCTGGATCACCCGGGCCAGAGCCGACCGGGAGGTGCCTTCCCTGAGGACCACGAACTGGTTGACCATGGCCTCGACCCCGGTGAGCTCGATCTTGCCCTCTTCGAAGAGCTTGTCGATGGTCGCCCCGTCCGTCCGGAACTCGACGACACCCGAATGGAGCTGTTCGACCGGGACAGTGTCCGCCCGGTAGTCCTGTACCGGAACACCGAGCTGGGCGCCTTTGATGCGGAGCGCGGCGTCCTTGGTCACCAGCACCGGGTTGTCGGACGCGGGAAGGTTGAGACACGTGGCAAGGATGCGGTGATCCGGCGTCGTCGGGTCGAGCACCTGGGGTAGGCGATCAGACGTCACTCCGTTCAACTCGATGCGGAGTGAGCCACCACCGGGTAGTCGTGCCGGCTCGCGCAGACCTCCATCGCGGCTTGCCCCCAGGTCTTCGAGGAGACGAATCGCGGCCCGAGCGTTGGCCCCCACCTCGTCGAGACGGGTCTTCATTCGATCCAGCTCCTCGACGACGACAAGCGGGATCACCACATCGTGTTCGTCGAATCTCAGAGCGGAACGGGGGTCGGCAAGCAGGACACAAGTATCAAGGACGAAGGTGTTGGCCACCTGAGCGGGCTCCTTTGCTGACGCCAAGGCCCACAGCTTCCCCGTTTTCAATCAAAATTACAAGCATCGTATTCAACCGGCCGCCTCGGATTGCCCGGCCGACACGGACCGCGGGAGTCAGGTGACGATCTTGAACACCGGGTGGTTCTCGGCACCAACAGCGAAGTCCTCCGGCTTCGGATCGGAAGGAACATCGAAATAAGGCCGGGTGATCCTCTCCTGTTTCCAGTACTCGTAGAGCAGGATCCCGCGTCTCGCCACCGGGACTTCGGCGAGAGTGACCTTGCGGTCGTTGCGGCCCTGCCGGAGGCGGACGTTCTTGTCAGCCCGCACATTCTTGACCCAATCCACCTCGCCGTAGGGGGAGACGATGTAGCCGGTCCCCCTCGAGTCAAGAGGAGAGACCGGGACCGTGTGCTGGTCCCCGGTCTTACGGCCGGTGGTGGTGAGCACCACCTGCTTGCCGAGGCCGCGGCATGCCAGCCAGGAGGTGAGCGCCATCACCCTGCGGGTGCCTTTGGTGACCACATAGATCCGCGCCATGAGAGGGAACCTAGTGGTGTGTCGGTTAAATAGGTTGTGAGTGTCTCCGAGTCATCGGCGTCAT
>JBBDHT010000073.1:0-13425 GCA_040880765.1 Acidimicrobiia bacterium
CTAGTGACTTCATCAAGTGGTATTTGATCTGTGGAAAACCGTGTACGCGCCGCCCGGCACTCTAATCTGATCTCGTATGAGCCACCTCAGACCGGAAGCCAGGCCGCGGCACAAGCTCTCCTCGTGCAAGAAGGGCCACCACAACTACGGTGAAGTGCAGACGATCGGCGGCGGGATCACCCGCCAGGTCTGTCAGACATGTGCCGATGTCACCATCGACCTGACGGCCGTCGACCACATGGCCGATGCACAACCGCAGGGGCGGCGTCCCACCCTGGCCAACTTCTTCCGCTAACCATTCCTTTACGTCGACAGGTAATCTGCCCCAGGTGACAAAAACTGTCAGAGCCGCCGGTGGCGTGATCCTGAGAAAATCTGACGAGGGCAACCTCAGGGTCCTCGTGGCCCACCGCCCGCAGTACGACGACTGGTCGTTCCCCAAGGGCAAAGCAGACGATGGCGAGACCCCGGAGGAAACCGCCATCCGCGAAATTCTCGAAGAGACCGGTCTCCGCTGTCGGATCGTCGCTCCCCTCACCACCACCCGTTACCGCGTGGGATCAGGGATGAAAGAAGTTGACTGGTTTGCGATGCGGCCACTTCCCGACAGTCCCGGGTTCAGGAAGAACAATGAAGTCGACAAAGTCAAGTGGATGGGACGCAAAGCCGCCAGGAAACTGCTCGACTACGACCATGACCGCAGCCTCATCGACGACTTCGACCTCAAGAAGATCGCAGAGACCGGCACGATCCACCTCCTCCGCCATGGCGCCGCCGGGAACCGCGACAAATTCAGTGGAGACGATCGCGAGCGTCCCCTCACCAAAAAGGGAAAGGCGCAAGCGCAAGTCATTGCCGAGTCCTTGCGAGAGCGCGAGATCGAGCGGATCATCACCAGCCCGTACAAGCGTTGTGTCCAAACTGTGGAGCCGCTGGCGAAGATGATCGGTGCCGAGGTCGAGATCTCCGAGGCCCTGGCCGAAGGCCCCGATGTCGACGCTGCCTACGACCTGATTCACAGCCTCGCCGGCGCCAACGCAGTCCTCTGCTCACATGGCGACGTGATCCCGGCCACGATGACCCGACTGATGTGGCTCGGGCTCACCCTCAACTCACGCTTCTATTGTTCCAAGGGGTCTATCTGGGAAGTCGACATCAAAAGCGGCCGCTACACCGAAGGCCGCTATGTCCCGCCCCCGGCGGTCTAGACGCTTTTGGTGCCAGCCGACCAGTCGGCAAATAGGTCGGCGTAGACACCGCCTGCGGCGAGCAGGTCTCGGTGGCGGCCTTGCTCCACGAGGCGCCCGCTGTCGAAAACCAACACCTTTCCGGCGTTCTCGGCGGTGGCGAGACGGTGGGCGATGGTCACCGAGGTCCTCCCTCTGGTGAGACGCTCCATGGCGTGACGCAAGGCGACGTCCAATGAGGGATCGACAGCCGAGGTTGCCTCGTCGAGCACGAGAAGGTCGGGCGAGCCGATCCAGGCACGTACCAGGGCCACCAACTGACGCTCTCCCGCCGACAGAGCGCCGCCTCGCTCTCCAACCTGTGTCTCCAGACCTTCGGGCAGCCCAGCCAGCCAGTCTCCGAGGTCCAGCTCGTGGAAAGCGGTGAACACCTCTGCGTCGGTAGCCCCGGGCCGACCGTACCGGACGTTGTTGGCGATGGTGTCGTCGAAGAGGAAGCCTTCCTGAGGGACAAACGCCACCCGGGAGCGGAGTTGTTCGAGCGGCACATTGTCGAGCGGCACCCCGCCGACCCGGATCACGCCATCGGACGGATCGAGAAGACGGACCAGCAGCTTGGCGAACGTGGTCTTCCCCGAACCTGTTTCTCCGACCACGGCAACCCGCGAGCCGTTTTCGATCTTCACCGACACGTCCTGGAGCACGTCACCCCCGGTGTCGTAAGCAAACCTCACGTCTTCGAAGGTGACCGAGAGGCCATCGGGCGGCAGGTCTTGAGGTTCTTCGGGGTCCTGGATTTCGATCTCGCTGTCGAGCACCTCGATCACCCGGCGCAAACCCGAGGCGGCGCTCTGGGAGAACTCCAGGGTCTCGACCACGATCTGGAGCGGTTCGATCAGCAGATTGGTGAGGAAGAAAAAGGCGATCAGCTCACCTGCGGTCATCCCCTCGGCGGCCCCGATCAGAACACCAGCGATGACAACAGCTGCGGTCAGCGTGCCGGCGAAGATCTCGGCGGACGAGAACAACGAGTTGCCGAACCAGTTGGTCCGGAACTCACGCTGGAACCGGTCTTCGAGAGCTTCGGCGACCTTGCCTTGCGTTTCGGCTTCGACTCCGTACGCCCGCACCACCGGGATAGCCGAAATCGACTCGCTCAACACACCTAGCGAACGACCGACTTCGATCCGGACACGGTCGTAGTTCTTCCGCAGGATCCGCTGGAACCAGCGCATCAGGAATAGGTACAGGAAGACACCGACCAGGCTGATCAGGGCCAGCCGCCACTGGTAGTAGAACATGACCGAGGTCGCCAACAGGACCTGGCTGGAGGCAACCACAAGACTCACGCCTCCCCATTCCATGAACTCTTGGAGCGTGGTGACATCGGACGTCACCCGGGAGACGAGGTTTCCCCTTCGCTCCGCCTGGACATGCAGAACAGACTGGCGGAGCAGGTGGTCGAAGGTCATCGTGCGCAGGTCGGACAGGCCGATCGAGGACGACCTGACAAGGCGCAGCAGCGCCGCCCGACCGATGATGATCCCGGCGATGAGAGCGAACACGGCGACGCTGGCGCGGGTCAGCACGTCTCCGAGGTCGATCCCGTTCGGGTTGAGGATCTCATCGTCGAGGATCTGCTGGAAGACGATAGGGGTGACGATGGTTATCGCCTGGCCCGCCATCGCCATGACCAGGGTCAATCTGAGACCGCTGGCGAGAGCCGGCGACTCTACGAGAGCCCGTCGTATCAGCTGTCCGGTGGTGACATCGCTCATGACGCCTCCTGTTCTATCCGCCGTGCGTCCTCCTCATAGGCCTGCACCAAACGGGCGTAGCCAGGGGTGGAAGCCAACAACTCAGGATGGGTCCCGTGGGCCACGATCCGCTTCTCGTCGACGTAGACGACTTCGTCGGCGAGGCGGATCGAAGCCGGGCGATATGCAACAACGACAATGGTCGAGGGAAGGGCGGCACTCTTGAGGCTCCTCAGGATCACCGCCTCCACCGAGGGGTCAACCGCCGAAGTGGCGTCGTCGAGTATCAACAGTCGGGGTTTTCTGATCAGTGCCCGGGCCAGAGCAATCCGCTGCCGCTGACCGCCCGAGAGGGTCGTTCCCCGCTCGCCGAGCATCGTCTCGTAACCCTGCGGCAAGTCATCCACGAACTCGTCGGCGCCAGCCAGGGTCGCCGCCTCCTTGATCTCCTCTTCGCTGAAGTCGCTGCCCAGGGTGATGTTCCCGGCGACCGTGTCGTCGAAAAGGAAGGCGTCCTGTGCCACATAGGAGACCTCCCGGGGCAACTCCGAGCCGGCAAACAGGCTCACGTCTCGCCCGTCGAGATGGATCTCACCGGTTGCCGGGTCCCACAACCTGGCGAGGAGCAGGCACAGAGTCGACTTTCCCGAAGCTGTAGGACCGACCACGGCCAGGGTGACACCGGGGTCGAGGTCGAGGCTCAGCCCTTCGAACACCGTTGCGGACCCGTCGTAGGTGAAGCCGACCGCCGCAGAAGAGATACCGGCGGCACCGGCATCCGGCGAGGCGTGGAGGTCTCCGTAGTCGATGAAATCTCTGGCGCCGAAGATGGCGGCGATCCGCTGCCATCCGGCTTGTGAGCCCGCGAGATCCCAGAGCACGAAACCGATCAGCTGGACCGGGAAGGCAAGCAGAGCAAGTAGATACGCAACAGTGACCAGGTCACCGGCAGAGAGCAGACCTGCCTCGATGCGCACCGCACCGACAACGATCAGGGCAATGCTGATCGCCTGCGGCATGGCGCGGATGACTGTTTGGTAAGTGGTCCAGGTCGAGTTGACCTGGATGAGCCGATCGCGGAGTTCGTCGGACTCCTTACCGAATCGCTCCGAGACATAGCCCTCCCTGCCTAGAGACTTCACCGTGAGGGCGCCATCGAAGCTTTCATGGGCGACCGACGAGACCCGGCCCCGGGCAACCTGGACTGCCTCCCACATCCGGTAGGTGATCCAGCTTCCCCTGATGTCCACGGCGATGACGACTGCCAGCCCGATGGTCGCCCCGAGGCCGATCCAGGGGTCGATCGCGACGATCATGGCGAACGAACCGAAGAGGAGAAGGACCACACCGCTCGCGTACGGCAAGGGCCCGAGCACTCCCGTGCCCTGATCGACATCGGCATCGGCGACGGCAAGAAGGTCTCCGATCGACTGTTTGTCGAACCAGGACATCTTCAAGGAGAGCTGATGGTCGAGCAGTTCGTTGCGCAGGTCCTGGCGGGTGCGGAGCTGGAGGTAGCCGGCCCCGGTGCGCCGGGTGATGATGCCCACCGCCTTGACCACCGCGACCCCGAGAATGAGGAGTCCCGCCGGCAGCAACAGGCCCGAATACGACTCGCCTGCGTCGAGTACCGGGATGACAACGGTGTCGGTTACCCACCCGATCACGAGGCTGCTGGCGATGATCGCTCCGGCGTAGACGGCGGCACCGGTGACGGCTATCGCAAACGCAAACGGATGCCCGCGAACAAACCTCGCGATGAGGCGCACACCGTCGCGCAGGACGGACCAGGGAGTCAGTTCGGCAGAATTCATGAGTGAAGAAGGTACGACTTCAACTGTGGTTGAAGTCAAGGCGTATCCAGCCTGGATGATACGACTTCGGCGAAAGAAACACCGCCGAATAAACCGTGCCGGAGCTTTGACCCCACCTCGCGCCAGTTAAGTTTGAAGCATGGATCTCGACAAAGGCACCTACTACCTCGGCTCGCTCATCGAGGCGCACGGGGAGGGCGGTGGTGAACCGCTCCTTTTCGACAGCTCGAATCTGACCACCCATGGCGTCATCGTCGGGATGACCGGGTCGGGCAAGACCGGGCTCGGGGTGGACATCATCGAAGAAGCCCTGCTCAACGAGGTCCCCTGTCTGATCATCGACCCCAAGGGCGACATGGGGAACCTGCTGTTGAGCTTCCCCGACTTCAGGGCTGAGGATTTCAGGCCCTGGATCGACGAAGCTGAAGCGGAGCGGGCCAAGGTCACACCCGACGAGCTCGCCGCCAGCACCGCTGAGATGTGGAAGAACGGGCTGGAAGGTGCGGGGATTGGTGGCGAGCGGCTCCGCAAGCTCAACGAGAAGAGCGAGATCACGATCTACACCCCGGGCTCAGGTGCGGGTGTGGGCATCAATGTGCTCGGCTCGCTCGCAGCTCCCGACATCGACTGGGAGAAGGATGCCGAAGTGGCCCGCGACGAGATCGAAGGGCTGATCTCATCGCTGTTATTGCTCGCCGGCGTTGACGCCGACCCCGTCTCCGATCCGCGGCACATCCTGCTCGCCACCATCGTCGAAGAAGCCTGGTCGGCGGGCACCGATCTCGACCTCGCCGCCCTCATCGGCCAGATCCCCAAGCCGCCGTTCCGCAAACTAGGGGTCTTCGACGTCGACGACTTCTTTCCGGAGAAAGATCGGATGGATCTGGCCATGAAGCTCAACGGCCTGCTCGCCTCACCCAGCTTCTCCGCATGGCTCGAAGGGGTGCCGCTCAATATCGAGACCATGCTCGGGGGTGAAGGCCCGACCAAGGCTGCGGTTGTCTACCTGGCCCACCTCTCCGAGAGCGAGCGGCAGTTCATCGTCACCCTTCTGCTGAGCCGGGTAATCACCTGGTTCCGGGGGCAATCGGGGACATCGAGCCTCCGCACTCTCATCTACATGGACGAGGTGTTCGGATTTGTGCCCCCGGTGAAGGAGCCGCCGTCAAAGAAGGCGATCCTCACCATCCTCAAACAGGCCAGGGCCCATGGGGTGGGCATGGTCCTCTCCACTCAGAACCCGGTCGATCTCGACTACAAGGCACTGTCGAACGCCGGGACCTGGTTCATCGGCCGCCTTCAGACCGAACGCGACAAGGGCCGACTCCTCGACGGGCTCAACGCCGCTTCCGGAGGTGTCGACACCGCCAAGCTAGACAACCTGATTGCCGGTCTGGACAAGCGCCAGTTCATCCACCACTCCACCTCCCGGCCCCAGCCAGAGACTTTCGGCACCAGATGGGCCCAGTCCTACCTCGCTGGCCCGCTCACCCGTGACCAGGTCGGCGACCTGATGAAGGGAGCGAAGCCGGCGGTGGCTGTTGTTGAGCCAAGCATTCAGGACGAAGAGCCTGGTTCAGTCTCGGCGATGCCGCCTGTTGCCGACGGGGTGACAGTCTCTGTTGCTGACCCTGCGTCCCCCTGGCTCGAGGCAGTCGGGGGCAACCCGACCGGGCGGCGATACGCACTGGGGGCGGCGGCTGTGGTCCAGCTCCTTTACGACGAGCGGGCCGCTGAGCTCAACCACCAGGAGACCTACGAAGCGGTTATCTACCCGCTGGGCAATGTGCTCGACCCGGCAAACGTTCACTCGGTCGACCACGACGAGCGGGATTTCCTCCTTGCCCCGCCGGGGCCGGCAAATTTCGAGACCCCAGAGGCTGATGTCGGGTCGGGGTCGTTCTGGAGCGGCCTCGAGTCCGACCTCGAGAATCACCTCGTCGCCAACCAGACCGTTGCCATCTTCCACAATGCCGAGCTGGGCGTCTACTCACGCCCCGGGGAGACCGAGGAGACCTTCGTCGCCAGGTGCGAGTCGGTCGCTTCCACCGCCGCCGACGCTGAGATGGCGAAACTGAAAGAAAAGTACGAAACGAAGATCGACCGGGTCAAAGACCAGATCTCAAGAGCCGAGAGCAGGGTGATGGAGTTGGGTGCGCAGGCCGATGCGAAGAAGCAGGAGGAGCTGATGACCGGTGTCGGCGATCTCCTCGGAGGCCTGCTCGGCGGGAAGAAAGCGTCGACCGCGTTGGGCAAAGCGGCATCGCGACGGACCGCCACCCGCAACGCCGAGGCAAGGGTCGGGGCCGCAGCTCAGGCCCTGGAGGACAAGACTGCAGCGCTTGCCGACCTCGAATACGAACTGGAGGACGAGTTCGCCGAGATCGCGGCTCGCTTCGAGGATCTGGCAGCCAACGTGGAGACAGTGGAGGTAGGACTAGAAGCCGACGATGTCCGGATCGTCGGGATCAGGGCGGTGTGGATCCCGATCGCGGGCTGAGCCTCAGACGGTGTCGAGCATGGCTCGGAGCAGGTCTCGTATCGAAACGACTCCCAGCAGTTCCCCGGCGTCATCCATGACCGGGAGGTGGCGGTAGCCCGACTCGGCAATCCAGGCGGCAGCGTCCCACACGTCGAGATCGGGGTCGAAGGTGTCAGGATCTGCGCCCATGAGCTCGCTCACCGGGGTGGTGGCGAAGTCGAGCTCCGCAGCTGCAGCTCGAACGAGGTCGCGTTCGGTTATCAGGCCCACCAGATCGAACCCGTCGACAACGGCGAGCGACCCATGGTCTTCGGCGTTCATCGCAGCCGCCGCCTCGCGGAGGGTTGTGTCCGGACCACAGAGATGTGCGGCGCCACTGACGAGATCTTGAAGGTTCATGCGATCGCCAGCCTAGACCCGTCCGAGGGACAGCTTGACCGGGTTTAGACCAGGTCGGCTTCGCGGATGCCGAAGGAGGGGTGCCGGAGGCGGCAAAGGGCCAGCTTCTCGAGCTGGCGGATCCGCTCCCGGGTGAGGTTGAACTCGTCGCCGATCTCTTCGAGGGTGCGGGGCACGCCGTCGTAGAAACCGTAACGGAGGGCGAGGATCCTGCCCTCCCGCTCGGGCAGGCGGTCGATCGAGATGCGGAGCGAGTTGGCAACGTCCATCTCCTCGGTCATCTGCACCGGATCGGCGGCATCCTCATCCTCGATGAAATCTCCGAGCTGGGCGCCGTCTTCGCCGATGGGCTGTTCCAGGGAGACCGTGTCGGCAACGCTGAGAGCAAGCTCCACCTTGTCGGCGGTGACGCCGGCCTCTTCGGCAATTTCCTCAGGGCGGGGGTCGCGCCCCAACTCTGCCTTCAATGAGGCCTGCGCAGCACGGACCGCGGCGAGAGTGTCGTGGAGGTGAACCGGAATCCGGACCGTACGCGACTTGTCGGCGATGGCACGGGTGATTGCCTGGCGGATCCACCAGGTGGCGTATGTGGAGAACTTGAAACCCTTACGCCAGTCGAACTTCTCGACGGCACGGATCAAACCGAGGTTCCCTTCCTGGATGAGGTCGAGAAAGTCGATACCCGAGGTGTTGGCGTAACGGCGGGCATTGGCAACCACGAGGCGGAGGTTGGCGGTGAGGAAGTCGTCTTTGGCCTGGGCGCCTTTCCGCATGACCCGACGCAGCTCCATCTCCTCGCGCTTTCCGCTGAAGTTTCCCTCTTCGAGCTTCTCAGCGGCCTCTTCCCCCGCTTCGATCTTCTGGGCGAGTTCGACCTCGAGCTCGGCGGTGAGCAGGTCGTACTCACCGATCGCGGTGAGGTACTGCGAGACCAGGTCGGTGGTGAGGCGCCCGCGATCGTCCGTCAGCTTCGAATGAAGTCTGACGCGCTTCGGCTTCTCGGTCTGGTTCTTACGCGTTTCAGTAGCGGCCATCTAGTTCAAGTCCTCCATCGCGTTGTCCCGCGAGTACGGCTGGTCAGGGGTAAATCTCCGGGGTCTCCCACTATGACACAGAAAAGTCACTTTGTGAACCCCCGATTCGACATATTGTGCTGGGCGAACGGGCGGTCGCTCCGATAATTACAACACCGGAGACGTCCGAAATCTTCCCGGAAATCCCCGAATCAGAGGTCCCGGCGATGTCATGCTCCATCCCCGGCACCACGCGCCGAATTCGACCTGGAAAGGGAGAATATCGACAGCACCGCCGCCAGCAGGTAGAGGATCCCCACGGTGAAGACACTGAGCACACCGAGGATGAAAAAGACGACAAAAGCCACCCACATCATCCTGCGCCCCATTGCCGGCGCCATCCGGTCGGCATACCAGGCGATCAACCCGGCCGCTCCCATGACCACCAGCAGGCCGATGGCCAGAGGCACACCGCCATCGCCACTCCCGACGATCAAGCCGAGGTTGAGCACAGCGGTCACCAGACCGATCGCTCCGGCTCCCCGACTCGCCCAGGAGATGAGAGGAGGTTGCGCCCGCAAACTCTTAGATTCCCAGTTCTAAATCCCCGGTTCTAAATTCCCAGTTCGGCTTTCAACTCGCTGAGCTTCTGGTCCGCCTGTGCCATGTCGACCTCCTTGCGGAGCTCGGCCTCGGCACCCTCGGGTGTCACCTCGTGCAGCTCTGCCTTCGCCATTGCTTCGGCTTTCCGCTGCTCGATTTTGTTCTCGACCTCATCGAGGCTCGGTACTGAGTCGTCGACAGCGGACGAGATCGAAGAGACTGCTTCGTTCACCGTCTCCTGCATCTTCGCCTGCTCCAAAGAGCCGACCAGTTCCATCTGCTTCGCCGAGAGCTCCTGCAGCTTCATCGCATTCGTCTGCACCGCTGCCTTTGCCTGATCGGCCTGGCTGATCGACGATTCGAACTGGGTCTTCAGCGAAGCAAGGTTGTTCTCGGCAGCTTGCAGCTTCATCGCAAGGGATTGGGCCGCCTGGGTCCACTTCGTGACGCCGGCCTGGTCGCCGGCAGTCTTGGCTTCCTCAGCCTTGAGCAGCGCCTGCTTCGTCATCTCTCGCGCTTCGCCGACGTCTTCGGCGGTGCGCTCGATCTTGTTCTCGAGTTGGGTCTTGTGGGCGATGACCTTCGCCGCCTGATTCCTCAAATCCTGATCCTTCTTCCTGGCGTTGTCGATGGCCATACGGATCTCAACTTCGGGGTCCATCGCCTTTTCCGAGGTTGTCTTGAACCACGACTGGATGTATGCCCACCATTTCTTCAGCATTTTCTCTCCTTGTGAGAACGGGTAGTCGGAGTGTAGGCGTTTGCCAACGGCGTCAGTCCGTCAGTCACTACCCGCCTCGCCTGCCACCGCCGCGGATGCGGCCACCGCCACCGCCACCCATCCGGCGCGTTCCACCACCGCGGCTTCCGCCACCAGAGTTCCTGCCACCCGAGCCCCTGGCCGGACCTCCGGTCCAACGACCCGAGTAGTTCCCGCCACCGCTCATCCCCCTGGCGGCAAGGATGGCCAGGAGGATGTTCCCCAAATCCGGACCAGCCGGAGAACTCTGCCGTTGGGGTCTCCGATCGTACGTCGGACGCGGAGAGGTGTTGATGACAGGTCCGGCCTTTGCCCCCGGCTTCCCTTCGGGCTCCTCGATCTTGGGCTTCGACGGTTTCTTCGGGGGTGTCTTCCCATCGAGGTAGGCCTCGGCGACGTCCAGTTCCCAGATCGCAATGTCGAGCTGGTAGGTGAGGTCGAGCAACTCCTCGGGGTCGTCGACGGCGCTCACCCGGTCGATTATCTCGGCGTACTTCGCCGAAGCGCTGTTGTAATGCTGTTGGACCTCGGGTTTCTCCGACATCGTCACCTCGGCCTCCATCTCGAGGATGTCGTTGGCGACTGCGTTCAGTTTCTCCTGCGCTGCTGCTCTGAACTCGGCGAGACGTCCCGCCCGTGCGGTGACAGACGCTTCCTGGCTCCGGCTCCGCAGGTAGAAGAACAAGGCGGCCAGGCCCCCCACAAAGACAACAAGCCAGATGATCCCGCTCGAGCCATCTGCAGTCCCACCGGACCCGGTGCTACCTCCGCCCACTGGTGCTCCAGTAAGAGACTCGACGAAGCGGACCACGACATCGTCGTCAGACGTGCCGTTGAGGGAGGCATTGACCGCGCCGTCCAGCTCTTCGGCGCTCCATGAAGTGCCATCAGATGCATACCCCACCGTCTCCGGCGCCACCGTGAGCACGGTCCCGGAACCGAGGTCGTCGAGTACGGCATCGGCAAAGAAAGTCGCTCCGCTCCCCGGCTCCTCGCTCAAGACCACAACGTAGAACCGTCCTCCGGAGAAGCCCGCTTCCGCTACGGCGTCGCCGACAACCTCAGGGGACGCATTCGAACCTGCTTCGATGTAGAAGCCCTGCGACTCGAGCTCGGGGACCACTTCACCCGGACTGGCCGCGAGCATTGCCAGCGCGGCCACAACAAGCAGAATTCGCTTCATAGTTCCGGAGGGTAACCCTGGATCAGTCGGAATCGAGCCGGTCGCCGAAGGAGAACATTCTGGGATGGATCAGGTAGTCGAGCCAACCGGTTGCGCCGGGTAGCGAAGACCACTCGTCGATGAGCAGCCCTACCCCGGCCACCGATGCGGTCTTCATCTCGACCCGGGCCCCGACCAGCTCACGGACGAGATTCGACCAGGTCGGCTCGTGCCCAACCACTAGAACCCGTCGATTCTGTCCGGCGAGTCGACCCACTGCATCGAGAACCACGCCGGTGCTGCCGCCGTAGATCGAGCGGTCGGTCACGATCTCACAGTCCCAACCTCCCGACTGGGATGCAAGCAACGCTGTGCTGTGGGCACGGGCTGCTGTTGAGGAAACCACCAGATCGGGGCTCCGGTCGGCATCGGTCAACAACCGTCCCATGAGACGTGCGCTCCGGACCCCGCGTTCGGCGAGAGGGCGGTCGTGGTCCGCCCCGTAGGAGGCGTCCCAGTCGGATTTCCCGTGCCGCATCAGCACCAGTTGCAGCATCAGAGGATCATCATGCTGAGCGCCAGGATCCAGAGGAGACTCTCGAGGTTGAGTGCCCTGTTGAACGAACTGACACCGCCGACGGCTGCCGGAGTGTCTTCGGCATCGATGGCTCCCTCGATCCGCTTCCAAGCCGGGCGAGCGACGAAGAACCCGACCAGGAACATGGCGATGACGGTTCCCAATGCGATATGGATCGTGATCGGAGCTTCGGCGAATCCGGTGGTGAGCATCACCAGCCAGACCCCGGTCCCGAGCGTGAGAACCCCGGCGACCAACCCGAGTGCTTGGGCTCGTCGCATCCTGCCCACCAGGTTGCGGCTGCTCTCCGCTTTGCGAACCGACACCCTGACATCACGGGGTATCAAGAGTTTGTGACCGAACCAGGCCGCGGCGACGGCGATATGTGCAATGGTTATGACCTCGATCACACTGCGATTCTGGCAGAACGGTCCGGGCCCGGCAGGGAAACGCGCGTATGCCCTTACCATCAGGAGACATGCCCAACCGTCTTGCCCATTCCACTTCGCCTTATCTCCTCCAGCATCAGGACAACCCGGTCGACTGGTGGGAATGGTCGGACGAGGCGTTCGAAAAGGCTGCCGAACTCGACGTCCCTGTATTGCTGAGCGTCGGCTACTCGGCATGCCACTGGTGTCATGTGATGGCTCACGAGTCGTTCGAGGACCCCGAGACGGCAACCGAAATGAACCGGATGTTCGTCAACGTCAAGGTCGACCGCGAGGAACGCCCCGATGTCGACGCGATCTACATGGAGGCGGTGCAGGCAATGACCGGCAGAGGCGGATGGCCGATGACGGTATGGCTGACTCCCGAGCGTAAACCCTTCTTCGCCGGCACCTACTTCCCCAAGGAACCCCACCACGGCATGGCCAGCTTCCGCCAGGTGATGACGGCGGTCTTCGAGGCCTGGACGGATAATCGCGACGGTGTCGTCGGCCAGGCCGACAAACTGGTCGAGGCGATCAGCGGTGACATCCCCGGCGGCGACGTCCCTGACGGGCCGACTTTGACCCGCGCCGTGGAGGCCATTGCATCACAATTCGACGCCACGTACGGAGGTTTCGGCGGGGCCCCCAAGTTCCCCCAGCAGCCGGTCCTCGAGTTCCTGCTGCGGTGGAGAGCGGTGGACACATCGGTGGACAACCAACTGCTGACAACCCTCCATCGGATGGCCGACGGAGGCATCCACGACCACCTGGCCGGAGGATTCTCCCGGTACTCGGTCGACCGGATGTGGCTGGTGCCCCACTTCGAGAAGATGCTCTACGACAACGCGCAGCTGGCCCGGATCTATCTGTGGGCTGGTATCGAATTGGATGAGCCCCGATTCGTCGGTGTCGCCAGGAAGACCCTCGACTACATCCTGGCCGACATGAGACATGGGGCAGGCGGCTTCTTCGCCGCCGAGGACGCCGACTCCGAAGGCGTGGAAGGCAAGTTCTACGTTTGGTCAGTGGCCGAGATCGAAGAAGTCCTCGGCGACGATGCACCGGCCGCCATCGCCTACTACGGGCTGACCCCGAAAGGCAACTTCGAGGGTGAGAACATCCTCCACCTCTCCCCAGACCGTGCCTCGCCAGCAAACCTGGAGGCGATCGATCAGAGGCTTTTGCACCGCCGGAACCAACGGGTCCGACCCGGGCTCGACGACAAGGTGGTGGCAGCCTG